>SYDV01000067.1 GCA_005801395.1 Planctomycetia bacterium
AAATAGACGCGCATGACGATTTCAAGTTGACCTCGTAATTCAGCACGCAGGCGTAGTAATCGTGTCGCGTATTCTTTTGCTGCTGTGACGTCGTGGATTGAGCAAGGGCCAACGACCACCAACACCCGACGATCTTCGCCACGAAAGATGGCGCGAATGGCATCGCGCGTGTTTGCGACTAATTCACTAGCGGCGTCGCCTAATGGCATTTCTTGCGATAAAGCGATTGGTGCAATTAACGGCTGATTATTGATGACATGTAAGTCATGGGTTGGTCGCATGTGAAACTCCTTCTCGGAAGCTGAAGCAAACAAATAAAATGAAGAGCAGAAACGAAAAAACCCCCAGTCGTTTGACTAGGGGTTGATGGCATGCCATTGGCGGCCGCATCCCTAGTCCTGGGGTGGTGGACGATACGCGGTAAACCAGCTAAATGGCATAAACAACATGAGCGACAGTTTGAAGAGCTGTTTGAGAAAGGCTAGTAGAGAGTTGGGGAACAACGAACAGGGAGGCGCAACACCTCAGTTATTCAACTAAACACCGTAATGAACACGGAGCTAATTAATTGGCGACTGCCGGAATTGCGGAGGGTGTTGTCCCTGCGGCTTTAAAGTAATCGCGCAAGGCGCCCATAACCTTGGTTTCAACTGCGCGGGCCGCCTGACTGAGTGCATGGAAAACGGCAACGCGATCACTACGTCCATGTCCAATAATCGTGACTCCATCAACGCCAACTAACAATACGCCGCCGACTAAGCTCCAATGGGTGCGATCGCGTAAACCTTTGAAAGCAGGTTTAATAACCAGAGCGCCCATTTTAGTACGTAGTGTGCGGTGAATTTCTTCTTTTAATATGGTGACTAAGGCGTCCAAAACACCTTCACTGGTTTTCAGCATGACGTTGCCAGTAAAACCATCGCAAACGATGACATCTAAATCACCGGAGAAAATATCGTGGCCTTCGACGTTCCCGACCACATTTAGTTTGGTTTTGCGCAGCAATTCCAGCGTTTCATGTGTCAGATCGTCGCCTTTATCGTCTTCTTCACCAATCGATAAAACACCAACGCGCGGTGAAGTGACGTTGTAGGCACAATGTAAATAGGCAGAGGCCATTTCAGCGAACTGCACTAAATGTTCAGGTTTTCCGACCGCGTTGGCTCCACAGTCACAAACCCAGGTTTTGCCTTTGGGATTTGGGAGTGGGGTAAGTAGACCGGCTCGTTTGACCCCAGGAACACGGCGTAAATGTAATTGCGCCGCCGCGACACTGCAGCCGGTATTGCCACACAACACCATGGCATCTGCTTTACCCTGTTTTACTAACTGGGCAGAGCGATTCATGGAATCGTTTGGTTTTTCTTTAAGTGCCTGAATTTTATCGGCCATGCCGATGACTTCAGGCGCGTCTTCTATTTCGATGTTTTTTGGACGTACAGGTTCAGCGGCTAAACACGCTTGTATGTCTGCTGTACGACCAACCAAAACCACCGTGTGGTTGGGAAATGCGAGCGCGTAATCAATTGCACCCTGAACCATCGCCCGAGGAGCGTCATCGCCACCCATGGCATCCAGAGCCAATCGCATCAGCATTAACCTTCAGTCGAGGTGTCGGTACCGGTTTGATCTTCGCGGAATAACACTTGGCGGCCGCCGTACAAACCCGTACGCAAATCGACGTGGTGCGGACGATGAATGCTCTTCGTCTTTTTGTCGAGGGACATCCCTGGGACCGTTAAGGCCTGATGGGATTTGCGCATACCTTTGCGACTTGGACAGACGCGACGTTTAGGAACAGCCATGATGACCTCGCCAGTTGGGGGCCCCGGACCAAAGCGCGGGGTATAAGTGAAGGCGCGGGAATCTATGAATGAGGGTAGGGGTGTCAATTGTCCGATGCGCTTTTGATAGGTCCGACGCCCGACGTCCGACGTGATGTTCCAGACATCGGACATCGGACATCGGACATCGGACATCGGACATCGGACCAATATGAAGCTACTTGCCCCCAATCTAGCGGGCCCACAGTCGCCCAGCCATGACTAACGACGAGCGCTATAGTCGCCAGATTCGCTTTGCGCCCATTGGAACGGCTGGTCAAGCGCGTTTGGGGATGGCAAAGGCAACGGTCATTGGCTGTGGAGCCCTCGGTGCGGCAGTGGCGGAGCAACTGGTTCGTGCTGGAGTTGGTCGTATTCGTTTGATCGACCGTGACTATGTCGAGCTCAGTAATCTGCAGCGACAAAGTCTGTATACCGAAGCTGATGCTGAGCAGGCTTTGCCGAAAGCCGTGGCTGCTGCGTCGCGATTGCGAGCGGTAAATAGTCGCTGTGAGATTGAAGCAATCGTAGACGATGTGCGAGCAGCGAACGTTGAACAGCTGGTATCAGGTAGCCACGTGGTGGTCGATGGTTGTGATAATTTTCCTACTCGGCATTTAATGAACGAAGCCTGTGTGCGCGCTAATATTCCGTGGGTGTATGGCGCTTGTGTGGGATCGTATGGATTATCTGTTGCCATTCTGCCTGGGCAAACGCCGTGTTTGCGCTGTGTGCAAGACGAGCTTCCAGGTGCCGGTGAATCGCCGACGTGCGATACCTCGGGTATTATTCCACCAGCGGTGCAGGTGGTTGCGGGCTGGCAAGTCGCCGAAGCGTTAAAAATATTGGTTGGTAATATCGCCGCCGTACGCCGGGTTTTATGGGCTAGTGATTTGTGGACGGGCACCTTTCAGCGTTTGGATTTAGCCGCCTGGCGAGATCCCGCATGTGCGGTGTGTGGGATGACTCCACGTTATCCGTTGTTGACGGCGGGCGATGCCGCGGCGGTGGTGTTATGTGGACGTGACGCGGTGCAAATTCGTCGTCCATCAGCACATTTAGGACAGTTAAGAGAGCGTCTTGGTTCAGCCTTGTTAATTGCCAACGATTACGTGGTGCGTTGGCGTGACGGCGAGCAAACCGCGACCTGCTTTTGCGATGGCCGAGTGATTGTGCAGGGCGTGCAAAATGCTGCTCAAGCCCGCGCTTTCTGTGATCGTTGGTTGGGGTAATCAGATGCTGATCGAATCGGTAAGGCTTACAAAAACGGCGGGTTTATATACGGATAATTATTTTTAT
>SYDV01000068.1 GCA_005801395.1 Planctomycetia bacterium
GCCAGCATCAATTCGATCTAATGCCGTTTTGCGGATATATTCTAATGTTTTGTGATCAATGCTGCGTCCATCATGTTTCATAATTATTATACGGACGGGAATCAAATACGTTGTAGACTAAACTACTTACTAGGTAGTAAATCTCTCTTATTTACAGTGAATTATGAATCGATTTAAGCGCGCGAATCAAATAGACCGTAGCCAAATGTGGCAGTCCTTCGCCCCAGCGCTTCGCACTGTTGATCCACATAATCCCTTCGCTGCCGTTATCTAATTTGGAAGGCACTGCACGTTTGCTGATGGCGGCAAATAAATCGGCGCGCCAATCAACTTTTTTACCCCCTTTTAATTCGATGATGGTCATATCCATCGCATCGAACGTTTTGGCCATGGTGGCATAATAATACAAGACACCTTCTTGCTCTTTACCCGCCATCATGCCTGGGTTGCCGTCGAATTGATAATTATCTTTTGCCCACGCCAAGGCAGCAGCCACGCGCGGATCATCGGCGCGTAAATCCAAAGCTAAATAACTACTAATCAGCGCATAGGTCATCGAACCATAACTTGCCAACTTCACCGTTGCTGAAGAAGTTCCTTCTCCACCGGCCTCTTTAGGATTCCAACTACCATCCGCTTTGCTTTCTTCTGGGCTGTAAACCGCGCCGCCATCGTTGCTGACCCACGGTAATTTATTATGTGAAGACAAATTCTGGCAGCGTTCAAGGAATTTAAGCGCACTTTGTAAATGGGGATCATTGGCTGGTACGCCACTCGCCGTCAAAGCGGCAATCGCCGAAGCGGTATTGGACAGGTCTTCATGGCCTTTTCCCTTTGAACCATAGCCCATCCCGCCATTCGCGATGCTATCAGGCTCATTATTTTGCGCGCCGAATAAAAAACGTTTGCCGCCTTCAATCCATTCGGTGTCCGTTGATTTTGTTGAAGCCAATGCCATCAAGGTGAAAGACGTGCCGTAATTACCTAAACCTTCTTCTTTCGCATAGGTGCCACCATCGCTCGCTTGATAATGCGTACGCAACAAGGCTAACGCTTTAGCCATGCGAGGATCGCTGGCTGGAATACCAACGGGAGATTTCGCCAACACATCCACGCTCATCGCCGTGACGCCCACCACGAACTGCTTCCCTGGCAAAAACGCCCCATCTGGTTGCTGTTGAGCCAGCAACCATTCTTGGGCTTTCATCAGCAAGGCCTCGACCTCTGCCTTGGTCGGAGGCGTCGCTGGTTCAGCAGCAAACACCGCAGGCTGAATAGCCAAGCAGGTCAATACAGCGAGAGTTGGTAACAAACGAAACATACGTGCTCCTGACGGGTTTGATAACCGATGAGCACTGGTTTAGCCAAAAAAAAAGCCCTGCCAGGAGCGAAAATGCCGATTGAGCAAGCAGCGCCACACGGCTGTGTTAGTCGTGTACACAGCAAGCACGGCTAACTCGGTTATATAAGCGGGGAATGGCGAACGATATTAGGCTGCCGTTATTCTTAGATTAAGAACAGATTAAAAACGAAACCACGCTGAGCCACTAGCCAACTAGGTTTAAACCCGACAAATAGGGCCGTTGCATCGAAGCTTCGTAAGCAGCTAACGCATTGACCGTTTTTGGATCAGCACTACCCAATAAATCCAAGACTGGTTCGGTCGTATCCTGAGGCTCTTCAGTCTCTGAGCTGGTTTGTTCTTTAGCGGCCTGTTCTTTTGCTGCCGCTTCAACTCGCTCGTTCCGCTCCTGATTGCGAATTGTTTCGCGTGCTTGCTCAGCAATTGCTGATGCCGCTGCTGCCACGGCGCGATCCTGCGATGATGGATCAGCTGGAGCTAAAGCAGCGACACGAATTTGATCCATTTTAGCGATAATTGATTCTGGATCACTGCCGGCGGACGACATATTGACCGACACCTCACCACCGATCGCATATTGCCGACCATCCGGTCCTTGTTGATAAGTATACGATGCACCGCTCACATAGCCGCCACCAGCCGCTTTATGTGCAGCCTCATGAGCCCGAACTTCGCGATCACGTAATTGTAATTCGGCAATAACACGCAGATCATTTGGCGTTAATGTTTCAACGTTTGTCTGATGCGACGGTCCTTCTTTTTCGGAATGAGCTGGCTCAATGACCGCGGCAACTGGTGACTCAACTAATAAATGATCGTCATGAGTCTCATGTCCTAATAATGACGCCTCGTAATGATCGACCGATTTATCGCTGTCTTTTTTGCTCGAATTTGCACTCGGAATCGTTTGCGGCACAGAGCGCAATGCTGGCTGAGATTCAGCCGACGACACACGGGAAACTTGATGTGACACGCCGCTCATCGCCATGGTGCTCAGACTACGAAAAAAAAACGCAGAGCAACGCGTGGATTGCTTATCCTATTACGCCGAAAGTCGCTTTTACTGTACGCTCCTATCGGTGCGGAATTTCGCCTCACCTATTCGCTCGATCTGTCGCAACCTACAACACCCCTCGTTGCCACCGACGTTTAACCATGCCATCGGTGAGCTTCGGAAACAAAGTCGCCGCACCAAACACCCAGCGCGACATGGCATAAGGCCACACTTCCACGCACGGTTGTTCGATGCCACGTGCCATGCGAATGGCCACTTGTTCGGGCGTTTGCGTTGGCTCCCCAACACTGCGCCGCGCCTTACGACCGCTGAGTATTTCGGCTTGATCAAAGAATTCACTGAGTGTCCCAATTGGATGAACGCTAGTCACCGCAATCCGTTGTTCATCGAGCTCCAAGCGCAGTGCTTCAGCAATAGATAATTGAGCTGCCTTCGTCGCCGAGTATGCCCCCGCATCTGGTCCAGAACGACGGGCTAAACAAGAAGACACTATCATAATTTGCCCACGCCAACGATCGCGCAGTTCCTGTTTTAACATCAGTGGCACCGCCGCACGAATACAATTGGTCGTGCCATACACATTGGTGGCTATAATCGCCTGCCATTCTGCTGGCGTTGTTTCAACCACGGTACGCATTAATCCATAACCTGCATTGCAAACCAACGTATCAAGTGCACCAAAATGATGATGCGTCTGTGTCACAAATGCGGCGCAAGCATCGGCGTCAGCCACATCGCACGAAATGACCAAATGCCGTCCTCCTAATTCATTATTTAATTCATTAAGCTTGTCCACGCGCCTTGCTGCCAAGGCTAATCGTGCACCGCGCTTACTGAGCTCCACTGCCAACGCCCGCCCGATACCCGCGCTCGCACCAGTAATTGCTACGACCATGTTATTTATTTGTCTCATGCGATGGTTGTCTCGGCCATCGGTGCGGCGTCCACAGCAGATCTCCAAGTCAGGTTTATCTCTCCCCATTCACAAAACGTATAGCAACGGTATGTTCGTATCCATGTCGATACCCGATTTATCTCCGCATGCCCTCGCCAGCCTTTTAGCGATTGCTGAACATGGTAGTTTAAGTGCTGCGGCACGAGCTCGCGGCCTAACACAACCCTCTATTTCACGGCAAATTCAAGATCTAGAACGCCAATTACAGGTCGTGTTAGTCGAACGCACTTCACAAGGCGCACGATTAACTCCTGCTGGCGAAACGTTAGCCGAAGGTGCACGCGAGTTATTAACCGGACTCGCTGCTCTGCCTGAACGTGTGCGCTCGCGCGACGGCGAAGTCGCTGGTGTTGTGCGTTTGGGAACCGTCGACTCCATCGGCATTTACACCCTACCACCTATCCTTGCCGGATTCGTACAGGCTAATCCACGCGTTGAAGTCAAAGTAGTCTGCCAGTCCAGCCCGCAATTAATGGCCATGCTATTAGCCGACGAGTTAGACATTGCCGTCGGAACGACCGAACACGCAAAATTAACGTGCGAACGTTTATTTCAAAATCCATTAGTCGTTGTCCACCCGCCGAACCTACCAAGTAAGGACATTCCCACCAGCATGGCTGATTTATCCAAGCGCCGTGTAGTGACTTTCGCAAAAGGCCTCACGGTTCGCACTTTAATTGATCAAGCATTCGCCAAAGCTGGCCTCGAATTTTCACCCGTTTTAGAATTAGCTAATGTCGAAGTGATCAAAGCGATGGTTCGAGCAGGTCTTGGCTTTGGCATTATTCCCGATGGTTGCGTACAAGGCATGGAATTGGGGTCGTGCCATATTCGCGATTTAAAAGTGAATCGCACCATTCGCATGATGTATCGCCCGCAACATCCTTCTTTAGCCACAGAAAAAATGGTCGAGTGGTTGCGAAAACTAAGAGTATCTTAAGCCACTTCGCTTAATCCGTATTGGTTTTAAGTTCCCGTCTTCATACCAAGAAACGATTATCTACGCCAATTCTTCGTTTTTATTGGCTAATTTGTAACTTTGCTTATACCAATTCCGGATCATCTTCGCCTTAATTATCACGAAGATGAACAAGAAGGACCGGACAACTGGAGGAAAAGGCCGTAAAAAGGCTTGGTAATTTCCAATAAATGAATGCTTTCCTGATGACCTCTCCTTCTGCCTCCGGTTATCCCAATGGCGTGAACATAATAACAGCTTATTTTGCGTGAAAATCGACAA
>SYDV01000069.1 GCA_005801395.1 Planctomycetia bacterium
CATGTTTACGTCTAATCATTGCCCAACCTCGCATGCGATTGAAAGACGACTGCAACAATTGCGGGATGATTTCCGAAAAGAAAGTTTTTCCTTAGTCGCTATTAATCCGAATCATCCGGATGGTCTGAATATCACAGAACTTGGTTATGGTGAATTTAACGATTCGTTTGCCGATATGAAACCATACGCGGAAAAGAACGGTTGGGACTTTCCGTATTTATACGATGGCGACACGCAAAAAGTCGCGCGGGCATATGGTTGTTTGGCGACCCCACATTTATTTATTTTCGATGCTGAACGCACCTTGCGTTATGCTGGTCGTTTCGATGACTCACGGTATGCGACAGACGATTCGGTTAAATCGCCGGATGCACGCAATGCCTTAAATGATCTTTTTGCTGGCCGCCCGGTGACGGTGCCACAAACAAAACCGCATGGCTGCTCGACCAAATGGCGTGAAAAACGTGCGAAGCACGCGGTGGTAGAAGAAAGTTGGGCGAAAATCCCAGTGGTAGTGGAACGAATTGATGCCCAGGGCGTGGCGGCATTACGCGCGAATACGGGTGAGAATTATCGTTTAGTTAATGTGTGGGCAACTTGGTGTCAGCCATGTGTTAAGGAATTTCCCGATTTGGTTTCCATCTCTCGTCAATATGATATGCGCAACTTTGAATTTATCAGTATTAGTTTAGATGAGCCGACCGACCTAGAACAGGTGCAAGCGTTTTTGTCGAAAAATGGTGCTGGATTAACGCCGAAAAAGAAAGCCTTGGTTGCCAAAGAAGGGCGCACCACGAGTCATTATTTATTTACCGGTGCCAGCCAAGAGGAACTCGCAAGCAAGCTGGACACGGAATGGCCAGGACCAGTTCCGCACACGGTATTGATTGCACCGGGCGGCAAGATCGTTTGGCGTCATAATGGGGCGGTGGATCCCGCTGCTGTGCGTACGGCGATTGTCGCGGAACTTAAGGCCTACTATCAACCAGCTCCAGTAAAGCCGACTCCGTAAATTAAGCGTCGTTAAATCAATTGTGGCCTGACTGGCGGGAAATCGT
Organism: Planctomycetia bacterium; assembly: GCA_005801395.1. The sequence continues at coordinate 1,059 of SYDV01000069.1, forward strand.
CTTAGCGAAAATCTTCCGCCAGTGAAATCAGGCTGATTAGTTTGCAATTTGGTCATCGACGCGAAGCTCATTGTCTATGAAACAGGCCATCACCCATATGGGTTCGACTTCCCGTTTCATGATTTCATTACAATTTGGTATTTTATCGCTGTTAAGCGCGTTCCTGCTGTTTCAGGTTCAGCCCGTGATTAGTAAATTTATTTTGCCATGGTTTGGTGGTGGTCCTGGGGTGTGGACAACCTGTATGCTATTTTTTCAGGTCGTCTTGTTTGCCGGTTACGCATATGCGCACATTTTAACTCAACTGCCGCAACGATGGCAGGGAATAATTCATGCTGTTCTGGTATTTTTGGCGGCCATAACACTTCCGATTGCACCAGGACCGCAGTGGAGGCCGTCGGGTTTAGAGGATCCAATCTGGGGAATTATTCTCCTGTTATTAGCCAATGTGGCGTTGCCCTATTTTGTGCTCTCAAGTACCAGTCCGTTGGTGCAAGTGTGGTTTAGCCGCAGTGGCGCGGGAAGTTCTCCGTGGCGCTTATATGCACTGTCGAATATTGGTTCACTAGCAGCATTGCTGACTTATCCATTTTTCATTGAGCCGCGTTGGGATGTCATGCAGCAGACTTCGATTTGGTCCGGCGCATTTTTGCTATTTGGATTATTGTCTTGTATTGGTGCATTTGCTGATCGGAGGAGAATCGGGGCTTCGAGTGTTGACGTTGGATCAGAAGAACCGGCTGTCGCGCCAACAATAATCCCCGCTGAGTCTAAAAGTCTATCTATTTGGTGGCGTCGATTGTTGTGGGTTCTACTGCCTGCGGTGGCGAGTGTGATGTTACTCGCCGCTACCAATCATCTCTGTCAGGACGTGGCGGTTATTCCATTTTTGTGGGTGGTGCCGCTGAGCCTGTATTTACTCTCCTTTATCATCTGTTTTGAACATGAGCGCTGGTATATACGCACGCTTTGGGCATTGCCTGCGATGGTCATGGTGTTCGTGGCTGGGACTCATGAAAACGTTCAAGTGTGGCTGACGAAATTACAATCAACATCGTTTTATAGTTGGTTACCGGCAGAACTCATGCCGAATTTTATGGCTGAAATAGCTTTGGCTAGCGGGGCAATGTTTTTGGGCTGCATGGTTTGTCATGGTGAACTAGTCCGACTTAAGCCTGAGCCACGGTATTTGACTGAATTTTATTTGATGATGTCAGCTGGTGGCGCCTTGGGTGGTTTATTTGTTTCGCTGGCTGCCCCTGTTCTTTTTACGACCTACCTGGAATGGCCGGGAGTTTTGCTCGCTGTTTATTTGCTTGCGGCTTTCGCATTAGGTCATTCGGCTTGGAAGATTACGCGAAAATGGCAACGAAATACGTTACTGCTGGGAATTATTACGCTAACGATTTTTGGTGTATTAAATTTATGTAGTCAAGCGTTTGAGGTTGAAGACCGCCTGTTTCGCGTGCGAAATTTTTACGGCGTTATATCGGTAAAAGAAGGGACGAATGATAATGGCTCCGAATTGCGGACGCTCTATCATGGTGACATTATTCACGGTTATCAAAACGTAGACGAAGAAATTAGAAATATA
>SYDV01000070.1 GCA_005801395.1 Planctomycetia bacterium
ACGCGCTTCCTGCATCAAGCGACAAATCAACACCATCAACGGCGCGCACCTGTGCGACGGTTTTGCCAAATACCCCACGTCTAATGGGGAACCATTTACGCAGATTACGGACTTCGAGCAGTGCCATCGACGGACATAGTAGGTTGCCAGGCGATGGGTGAAAGAGGGGCACCCGCAAGTCCGAACCCCCTGATGGTGATGACCAGGCCATCCCAACCCCCGACACGACATTGCCCCCTGCACACTCGCCCTACCATGCCCCCTCGCCTGGGAGACTCGCTTGCGGCTGTCGCGTCATTTTTATCGTATCGTACCGACATTAGCCGCGCTGTTGTTAAGCGGGGTGCCCATGTTTGCAGGCGATGCAACAGCCCCAGATCCCACGCCGAAGCCAATCGCCGTTAAACCAAACGAAATTCGCGACGTCAAAATTGTTGGCGCAAAAAATTACCATCCGGACCGAATACGTTTCATTTTATCCACCCGACCTGGGCAAGTGCTTGATCCAATCGCCATGGCTGACGATGTCCGAGCGATCGAAAAAATGGGGCCGTTTACCAATACGCGAAGCGAAATTGAACGGCATGCGGACGGATCGTTGTCGGTAACGTTCTTCATGGTGGAACAACCGTATGTTGCGAGCGTTACTTACCCTGACCTCAATTATTTTCAGCGTTCTTCCATTGAAAAATTCATGGAAACTAAAGCTGGCGGTTGGCTCAACCCACTGATTTTAGAAAATGATCGTCGAGCTATTGAAGCTCATTTCCAAGATAAAGGTTATCGTTTCGTCCGCGTAAGCATCGACAAGGAAGATGATCGCGGTAATATCAATGTTCAATTTCGAATTGATTTAGGCCAGGAAATTAAAGTAGCAAAAGTCGTCTATAAAAATTTACCGCAAAAAGTTTTTCCTAATCAACTGGACCCCATTTTACTTAACCAAGCTGGCAATGCCTTTCACGCTGAACTGATGCCCTTCGATCAAGGTGCCGTGGTACGCGCTATCCAAGATCAAGGTTGGTTGGACGCAAAATTACTCGGCACAACGACGGAATTAACCGACTATATTCGACCACTTGATGAACGTCGTCGTAATGGTCCCGCATTTGCGCCAGATGGTGAACTTAACGATTCCGTCATGGTGGTCTTTGATTTGGCCCCAGGTGAACGCTATTATTTAGGTTCGGTTAGTTTTGTCGGCAACACCATCGCCAGCAGCGCAGAATTACGCACAGCATTCGAACTGCCTGAAGGCGCACCATTTAAACGTACTGATATTGAACGAGCTATTGAGCGCGCACGACGCGTTATTAGTAATCAAGGTTACGCACGTTGTGATATTGGCATCGACCGTGGTCTCGATTTAGAAAATCATCGTGTCAATTTAGTGCTGCACGTCACTGAAGGGCGTAAATATCATATTGGCCGGGTCGACATTCACGGAAATTATGTGACCAAAGATGCCGTGATTCGGCGCGCCATGGGTTTAATGCCCACTGAATTATGGAACGATGACAACATTGATGAATCAAAGCGCCAATTAGAACGTACCGGTTTATTTAAGCGTAATGTAGACCGTCAATTACGTGTTACACCACGCTTTCCCGCAGACCGTCCCGATGAAGCCGATTTACGTGTTGAATTAGAAGAAGATTCCACCGGTACGCTTAATTTCCAAGTTGGTTATAGTTCGTCTGATGGTATTTTTATTCAAGCTGGATTTGGCGAACGAAACTTTAATGCCGTAGGTTTTTTAACTGGCTTATTAGATGGCAATGTGACGCGCGATTGGCGTGGTGCTGGACAAAGTCTAAATATGGGATTGCAGTGGTCAGAATTGTCGACCAGTGCAGATTTAAGCTGGACTAATCCACATCTATTAGACGGTCCTTTTTCACTGACTTTAGGTTATGCGTATATTAATTCGCGTCGTCGTTCGTGGGAAGAAATACGTTCCGTCCCGACCGCTACGGTTGGACGTAATTTCTTTAACAACGATTTACGTCTTTATATGTCGTATGCCTACACCGATTTAAAAGTTAAAGAGCCAGAAAATGACGCGCCGAATGACGCGTTATTAGGTGCTGGTGATTATCATATTAATACGTTAACGTTCGGACAATCGTTTGATCGACTCAATAATCCTCGATTACCCACCAAGGGTTATTTGATGACGGCGAGCGAATCGTATACCGCCGATCCACTCGCAAATAGTAGTGACTGGTGGAGCTATACATTACGCGGCGACCATTTCTTGCCACTGATTGAAGGCGAACAAGGCGGTGTGACGTTTTTCCACGTCAATGCGCGCTGGACTCAAATTTTTACTCTAAATGATTCCGCGACTGTTCCTTTCTATCAACGTTATTACGGCGGCGGTCCCTCCCCGCGTCATCGTGGTTTTGAAAACGATCGCTTGAGCCCAACAGAAATTAACTTGCTTGGTAATCAAGCCTATGTTGGCGGCACAACCGACGCCTTATTTAGTGCCGAACTATCAGTACCCGTCCAAGACAACAACGAAGGCATTCGCTTAGCCGCGTTTACCGATTGGGGTAATGTGTGGGGGGCTGGTGAATCGATGTCAGTCGACGACATGCGCACGGCAGTTGGATTCGGTGTTCGCTTTCCCATCATGATCCCCGTCGCACTCGACTTCGCGTGGTTACTTGATGCCCGCGACGGTGAATCTGATACGCAAATCCAATTCACTTTAGGCCAATTCCGTTACTAACTAACCACACTCACCACCATCCTTGGGCGTCCTCAACGGATATCACGAACACGAATATCCATTGCTACACGCTGCTGTCGTGCCTCACCTGGAATATCCTCGTGACCAAACGGATGGCTGATCTAGCATGCCCGCCCACGAGCAAAGGAAACCTATGCGATTGATCCTCTCCCTCTTCGTTCTGTGCGCCATGAGCCTAAGTATCATGAGTCTCTCTGCGCAGAGCGCCGAGACTAAAGGTCCTGATATTGCCGTACTGCGTTTGGACGAAGTTATTCGCAACAGCAAGCTGTACCTCGCACGTGTTGACCAATTAAAAAAGGATAAGGCAGAAGCTGAAGCTCAATTAAAGCAAATGGAGGAACAACTTCAGGCGCTGGAAAATAAATTACAGGTGCTTAGCCCCACCAGCGATAAATTTGCTCAGGCACAAGAAGAATTAGAAGTTATTAAGGTAAAACGCGAATTGTTGGGCAAACGGGTTAAATTTCTTTTAGAGCGTCGCCATGGTGCGGTATTGAAAGAAGCATTCGATGTTGCACGTGGTCATTTAAGTGCCTTTGCTAAAGAACGCAGCATTCGTTTAGTTACCTTAGCGCCTAATCCCGAATTACCGAACTTATCTTCAAACGATATGCAAATGCAGCTCGGACTCCAAGTTGCCTTATATTATGATTCCAGCTTGGATATCACTGAGGCATTTATCGTTTTTGCTAATAGCCGCTACACCGGCGATGCCCCTGGACCAATTGGTTCCACTCCTGGACCATCTGCTCCAGTCAACGCTGCTCCCTCTAAGCCAGTAGGACCATAATCATGCGGGTTACGGTTCGCGACGTTGCTCATTTGGTTGGCGGCACTGTCATTGGTGACGATCAAAAATTATTGACTGGCATTAGCAGTTTAACCGAAGCCAACCCTGGGGACATCAGCTTTCTTGCTAATCCCAAATACGAATCGTATTTAAAAGAAACCAAAGCCACTGCCGTATTAGTTGCTACCGCGCAGGAAAACGTACCGCTGATTCAGATAGTCGTGCCGAATCCGGACTTCGCCTTCGCTCGCGTCGTCGCTAGCTTCGGCCCGAAAGCTGTGCCGCCACCACCTGGAATTCATGCCTCGGCTGTTATCGGTGAAAATGTGCGCATCGGTGCTAATCCTGCCATTGGCCCCTATGCGGTCGTTTGCGACAACGTGGTCATTGGTGACAACGCGGTCATATATCCACACGTTTATATTGGACATGAAAGTATCATCGTAAACGACTGCACCTGTTACCCACATGTGTCAGTGCGTGAGCGTTCTCAACTCGGTAATCGTGTTATTCTTCATTCCGGCGTGGTTATCGGTTCGGACGGTTTCGGCTACGCTTCCGTCGAAGGTGTTCACCACAAAAT
>SYDV01000071.1 GCA_005801395.1 Planctomycetia bacterium
ACAGATAACAGTCCGGCCGAGACGATAATGAACCTTCGGTTCCGGCTTGGCTGGACTGCGTTAGTCGATTGATGAACACTGATTCCGGTTTTGGCGCAGACTTACCCTTTGCCAACCCCTTCATTCCCATACGGTTTCGTCCATTCCAGGAGTGCCCCATGGCGAAGCTGACCTTCCGCAATTCTAAACGTACCGTGACCGATCGTGCTGAGGTCGCAAAGACCATGAAAAGCATTGGCGTTATTTACGAGGTATGGGGCACTGAACGTTTACCCAAGAGCCTGAGTAATCGCAATTTGAGCGACAGTGAAAAACAGGAATTACTTAAAGCATTCGATCCTGAAATTAAACGTCTGTACAAAGAGCGTGGTTATCAAACCGCCGATGTCGTGACGCTTTATCCCGACACGCCGAACCTTGACGTGATGTTGGCGAAATTTGATAAAAAACACATTCACACGGATGATGAAGTGCGTTTCATCGTTCAGGGTCGAGGCGTGTTCACGCTTTATCCTGAAAAAGGCGAACCAATAGATGCGGAATTAGCGCCCGGCGATTTTATCACGGTGCCAGGAAATTATAAACATTTATTTACCCTGTGCGATGATCGACAAATAACCGCCATACGCATCTTCACCGATCCAGCGGGCTGGGTTGCGCATTATCGCGATTGATGAATGTAGGGTTTAAATACCCATCGCAGTCGACCGGTGACCAGACGGGAAACAACAAAGAGGTGTCAGCTTTTCGGCTGACACCTCTTTTGATTTTTAAAGGTCGACGCAATCGATTAATGCACTTTTTCTGCGCCTTTTGTCGGCACTGATAGGTGTTCCATGTTCCTCATTGCCATAAACAACGTATACGTTATCGTGTGCATTAACGAACATTAGGTGGTTGGGAGCGGTATGGACGCATTACAATCAAAAAGGCGATTAGTCGTCGGTGCCTTGTTCTTACTGTCCATAATTCTCTATGTTGATCGTGTGTGTATTTCGACGGCGAAACAAGATGTGTCGAGAGATCTAGCCTTATCGAATGAACAAATGGGTTGGGTGTTTGGGGTTTTCACGTTGGGATATGCTTTGGCCCAAGTGCCAAGTGGATTTTTAATCGATCGCTTTGGACCACGTTTGATTCTCGCGTTAATTGTTGCGGTGTGGAGTATTTTTACCGGGTTAACCGGATTAGTAGGCGGCTTTGTCGCATTAATTGTGATTCGTTTTATTTTTGGCATTGGCGAAGCGGGTGCCTTTCCAGGTGCAGCACGGGTATTTTACAGTTGGTTACCAACGGGTCAGCGCGGTCTTGCGAATGGTCTCATATTTTCCGGTTCGCGCTTAGGCGGTGCGCTCGCGTATTTGGTATTGCCTGCCATGATCATTGCCCTCGGTTGGCGCTCGACATTTTTTACCTTAGGTGGTTTGGGCGTGGTATGGGCCGTGTTGTGGTATGTTTGGTTTCGTGACCAACTGCCGACAGAACAGACCCAGGGAAATCAGATTCAGGAACAGGCTAAACCTATTGATTATGCCGCAATTTATCGCGGACGATCAATATGGCTGACCATGGTACAATATTTCGCCAGTAATTTTACCTTTTTTATCTGCCTGTCATGGATGTTGCCATATTTACAGGATCAATTCAGTTTATCTGCCATTGAAGCAGGCCAATATGCGATGGTGCCTTTAATATTCGCCGCCGCCTCGCAATGGACTTCCGGTTGGGCCGTTGATCGCCTCTATGCTTCAGCCAAATGGATTGGTTGGTCGCGTCGATTACCGGCAGCGTTGGGATTTACCCTGGCGGCCATTGGTTTAGCGTTGGTGACGCAAGTGGACTCGCCCTTTTTAGTCGTGACATGTTTTACTTTGGCTGTTTTTGGCGCGGATATGACCATTAGTCCGAGTTTGACGCAATGTGTTGATCTGGGCGGTAAAGGTGCAGGTACGATATCTGGATCGATGAATATGATCGGTAATATAGGCGCATTTCTCAGCTCAATTTCATTTCCCTACTTATATGGTTGGACCGGAACCGCCACGACCTATTTCGTATTGGCGGCGCTTTTGAATATCCTTGGGGTATTCTGTTGGTTGGCAATTAAACCAGTTGCGGCAGAAGAGGTGACTTTGAAACCGATCGCGAGCGGTGGTTAGCATGTCAAGCCTAGCATTCAATAGTACGTTTACTCTGGATCCTTCTCAGGCCACTTGGATTGGACAGGGACTTGTGCGTCCTGAATGTGTATTGGCTTATCCATCTGGACGTTTGGTTACCAGTGATTGGCGCTCTGGCGTGGCGATGAGCGAAGGTCAAAATAGCACGCTTATCCGTGCTGAATTACCCAACGGTCGGCCATTGCGACCAAATGGTATCGCTCCACTGCCAAATGGTTCGTGGTTATTAGCCGATTTAGGTGAAGAGCGTGGTGGTGTTTTTGAATTATCGCCACAGGGCGATGTGATGCCTTTTCTTGAAGCGGTCGATGGAGTTGAATTGCCACCGTCAAATTTCGTTTGTGTGGATCATAAGGGTCGCATTTGGATTACGGTAAGCACGCGCATAAAACCGCGTGCTAAAGCCTATCGCCCCGACATCAAGGACGGTTTTATTATTCTGGTAGATAAACTCGGCGCACGCGTGGTGGCAGATGGTCTGGGTTATGCTAATGAAGTATTAATTACACCCGATGGTCTTTGGCTTTATGTGAATGAAACGTTTTCTCGCTGCCTAACACGTTATCGTATAACCATGAATAATGATTTAGTTGATCGTACGGTGATCACCCGTTTTGACGCGGGTACGTTCCCCGATGGGCTAGCGATGGATGTGACCGGAGCGATCTGGGTCGTCAGCATTGTGGCGAATCGCATAATTCGCGTATTTCCCGATGGCAGCCAACATGTGGTTATAGAGGATTGTCCCGCTGATCATCTCACATGGGTCGAATCGGCCTTTCAAGATGGCACCATGGGGCGACCACATCTAGATAAACATCCGGCTAAAACTTTACGCAATATTTCTAGTATTGCTTTTGGCGGTGTCGATTTACGAACCATTTATGTCGGATGTTTACTAGGTGATTCCATTGCGACTTTTCGCGTTCCCGTGACGGGAAATTTACCATCACATTGGTCCTGGCCAACGAGGAGAATTCAATCATGACATCCAAGCATGCAACAACGTCACATCCGGAAAAAGCAAATGCCAATACAGCAAGCGAAGAGCGTGGATCATTAGTTGAGCACGCTTATCAAACCTTGCGTGTGCGTATTTTAGATAATGTTTATTTACCTGGCTACCAAAGGTTGGAACAGGAACTCGCGGAGGATTTAGGCATTAGTCGCACACCGGTGCGTGAAGCGTTGATTCGGCTACAGCAAGAAGGATTCATTCACATCGTGCCACGGCATGGCATGCGAGTGTTGCCGGTTTCGGCTGATGATATGCGGAACATTTACCAAATATTAACCGCACTTGAATGTTTAGCTGCAGAATTAGCGGCTAAACGAAAATTGTCGCCGCAGGAATTAAAGCCATTAATTGAAGCGGCGAAGGGTATGGATAAAGCCCTAAAAGATGACCAATTAGATGCCTGGGCTAAAGCGGACGAAGAATTTCATCGCTACTTGGTAGAATTATCCGGCAATCAATTGTTGAGCTCAGCGGTGACGCGATTTACCGATCGGGCTCATCGTGCACGTATGTTCACCTTACGCTTGCGTCCGAAACCAAAACAATCAACGTTAGAACATTTAGAATTAGTTGCGCGAATTCGCGATGGCGACGCAGAAGGTGCGGTTGCTGCTAATCGCGCCCATCGTGAACGTGGCAGTCGCGAATTACTAGCCATTCTTGAGCAATTTAAACTCAACCAAATCTAAAAAGCCATCTTTCTCTGCCCTCATCGCTTTCTCTTCAGATAGGATTATCATGACCTACCTCACATCGTTGCAAATTGCGGTTATGCCCGGAGACGGTATCGGCAATGAGGTAATGGCAGCGACGCTTCCGGTACTGGATGCCGTTGCCGCTGCCGTTGGCGGTTATTCTCTGTCTTTTACCCACCATAAAGCCGGAGCGCAGCACTACGCAAATACGGGCGTGGCATTGTCTGACGAAACCATGGCAGCAGTGTCAAAAGCAGATGCCATTCTTTTTGGTGCTATGGGTATGCCCAGCATTCGTTATCCCGATGGTACCGAAATTGCGCCGCAGTTAGATTTGCGCATTAATTTAGCCTTATATGCCGGTGTACGTCCAATTCGCACGATGCCCGGTTTACCGAGTCCATTGTCTAGTCCCCGAGCGAAAGACATCGATTTCGTCCTTATTCGTGAGCAAACCGAAGGTTTATTTTACGCGCGTGGTCGTGGACAAATGACTGGGGACAGTGAATGCCGCGACACCATGTTAATTACCCGCGCCGGTACCGAACGCGTGAGTGATTTTGCGTTCCGTTTGGCAGAAACGCGTAAACGCCGTGGCCGTATGGGAAAAGTTACCTGCATCGATAAAGCCAACGTCTTTACGTCAATGGCATTTATGCGAAAAGTATTTACCGAACGGGCAGCAAAATTCCCACATATTAAAGCCGATTATGGTTACATTGATGCTATGGCGCTCAACCTAGTACGTGCTCCCTGGAATTACGACGTGATGGTGACGGAAAACATGTACGGCGATATTTTATCAGATTTAGCGGCCGCATTAGTGGGCGGAATGGGTATGGCGCCATCTGGTGACATCGGTGATAATCATGGACTATTTCAGCCCGCGCACGGTTCCGCTCCTGATATTATGGGTCAAGGTAAAGCTAATCCCACGGCAATGTTGTTGTCCGCTGCCATGATGTTGGAATGGCTTGGTGATCGTCATAAATTACCAGTATTGGAACGCGCTGGCGCTGTCATGAATCAAGCGATTGAAAAAGCTTTTGCCGCAGGAACGGTTTTGCCATATGAGTTCGGCGGAAAAAGCGGGACCGCAGAAATTGCGAACGCCGTTTTGAATGCCATCCCTGTTGCGGCGACCTGTTAGGCTGACGATGAATAAACCATTACGCGTTGCCGTTATCGGTGCCGGTTATTTCAGCCAGTTTCACCTGGATGGGTGGCGCAGTGTAGAAAATGCCCAGGTTGTAACGTTGTGCGATATGGACGCACAAAAGGTCCGTGCTTTAGGTGATCGTTATAGCGTGCCAACGATTACTCAGGATATATCGCAAGTTCTAAATGGGGGAGTGGATATTATTGATGTCGTTACGCCGCCATCGACACATAGTGATATTATTGCGCGTTTATTGCCAGCACGCGTGCCCATTATTTGCCAAAAACCATTTACCAATGATTTAGCACAGGCGACGTCGTTGGTGGAAATGGCAGAACAGCAAAAAGTGCCATTAATTGTGCATGAAAACTTCCGATTCGCTCCTTGGTTTCGTGAGCTTAAACGGCTTATCAGCCTTAATTATTTTGGTACATTACATGACATCTGCTTTCGATTACGCCCTGGTGATGGACAAGGGCCTTTTGCC
>SYDV01000072.1 GCA_005801395.1 Planctomycetia bacterium
GGATTTTAGGGTGAGTTCTAGTCTAAATGGTTTAGATTTTCGGCTAAATGCGCAAAGATTCATTACGCCAATAAAGCTTCCCATGTCGTCAGTAAAGCGCGCTCTGTTTCTTCGTAGTGCGACAAGGCGGCGTCGCGACGAGCCGTTAGAGCTGCGAGGCCCAGTGCGCCAGTACTGCCCGCATGCGTGCGATTTCGTACCGTGCCGTCGTGATCAGGAGTGGTGAGTCGGTCTAAATGGCGACCAATTTCGACATAGGCATCACGAAAGGTCATGCCTTTTTCACGCATTAAACGATAGGCTTCGTCGGTGGCATAAATATCTGGTGTTAGCGCAGCAAGAATTCGTTCACGCACGGGTTCCAACGTGGGGACGGCAGCAGTCGCCACGGCTAAACCCTGGCGTGCAAGACGCAGGCCATCGATACATAAAGCTTTGGTGTCTTGCAGGTCACGAGAGTAACCGGATTGCAAGCCTAAGGTCATGGCAGCTAGGCCAGTGCGCATGCCTAAGAATCTCGCTGCGCGACCCCGCAATAATTCAAATAAATCTAAATTCCTTTTTTGTGGCATAATACTGGAACCAGTGGTGAATCCTTTACCGATTTGGAAAAATCCGCATTCAGCGGTGGTAAAGAACACTAAATCACCTGCGAGTCGGCTAAGGTCGCTCACGATGGTTCCGGCGGCATCTAAACACACCGTTTCTACTTTGCCTCGACTATTGGCATCGGCCATCGCCACGCCGCCCCAGCGACCAAAGCCTAATAATTTAGCGGAATATTCACGATCTAATGGCAAACCAACGCCATAACTTGCTCCGGAACCAAGCGGACAGGCATCAACTAAACGGTAAGCTGCATCCAAGGTGAATAAATTATCCAACAATGCCTGAGCATGACCGGCGAAGAACATGCCGACACTCGACGGCATGCCGCGTTGTAAATGTGTATACCCAGGCAAAGGGTGAAATTCGTGAGTCCGCGCACGTTCCAATAATGCCCCAATGGTGGAACACGTTTCTCGTCCCAGGGCGAGCAAGGTATGTTTTTGCCATAAGCGAATAGCGGTTAGCACTTGATCATTGCGGCTACGTCCGGTGTGAAGTCGTTTCGCCGGTTCGCCCAAACGTTGCGTGAGTAAGGCCTCGACTTTGCTGTGAACGTCTTCATCGCTGACTTCAACGGTCCATTGACCGGCCATAAATTCTCGGTGGAGCGTCTTTAACCCATGGCAGAGTGTCGTGGCGTCAGTCTCCTTAATTAGTCCAACGCGACCGAGCATGCGAGCGTGGGCAATCGATCCCAGCACATCGTACGGAGCGATAACGCGATCATTTAGAAAGTCATCGCCAACGGTGAACTCGTGCACTAAGGCGTTGGTCTCATCGCCACCTTTGCTCCAGATTGCCATCGTTATCTCCCGTGATCTTTCGCGAACGGTGGGGGTGGGTTGGACGGGTCAAGGGGCGGAATTCGTCAAGTCGGGAATGCGTCAAGTCCGGAGGTCCGGCGTGTTTTGAACTTTTACTACACGGGCAATTCTGTATCGGCTACAGAAATGCTGGAGCCAGTATAATTAATTATAACGTCATTGAATAAATTTGGCCCCAGCATTTCTGCAGCGAATAATTTGTTTCCCCTAGCAGTTCAAACCCGCAATCAGGCAAGACTTCCGGACTTCCGGACCTCCGGACTTCCGGACCTCCCTATTTCTGCCCCAAAAATATCCATCTTGTCCCCGCCCCGTCCTTAACCTAGCGTCTCGTCATGCGCGTACGCCTCGGAATAATGTTGTCTGGATCGGGTTCAACGTATGCGAATTTAGTTGATGAAATCACAGCTGGCCGTTTGTCTGCGGACATCGCTGTGGTGGTATCGTCGCGTGCCGATGCGGGTGGGGTAAAGCGAGCACAACAATACGGACATCCGGTCGTGGTCGCGTCGGTCGCATCTGAGGTCACAGCGGCGTTGATGGCCTATAAATGCGAGATCGTGGCCATGTGTGGGTGGATGCGATTCTACGATCCGCCACCAGAGTTACAGGGACGCGTTCTAAATATTCATCCGAGCTTGTTGCCGGCGTTCGGTGGTAAAGGAATGTATGGCATCCATGTCCATCGCGCCGTTTTGGCGGCAGGTGAACGCGAAACAGGTTGTACCGCCCATGTGGTTTGTGGTGCTTATGATGCAGGGCCTCAATTGGGGCAGGCGCGGGTGAAGGTTTTGTCCAATGACACACCTGAAACATTACAGGCGCGTGTACAGATGGCTGAACGAGAGCTCTATCCGCAAGTTATTGCGCACCTTATCGCACAACGGCAAAGTTAATTGCTGACCTTTGAGCGTTTTTTTTTGACAAGATTTTAGGCAGAATTTGAGAAGATTTCGCAGAACTCTGCTGTCGTAGGCGTGCGTCCTCTTGTGCTTATTCATGAAGCTCTCATGGTGTCGCGCCATGCCTGAATTGATCCTCGATCCAAAGACCCTTGAAGCGTATCTCCCACATCGTGGTTGTAATTTAATGCCCGATGAAGTGGTGTTGAACGAGGCCCGTACCATTTCTCGTTCGCGGACGCGAGTTCCTAAGGGTGATGCTCGTGGCCGTGAAATATTTGGTCGCACCGAAGTGGGCGGTCAGCGTTGTTGGTACGAACCATTTTTGGCCGAGTTAATGGCGTTGACGGGTGTGCCACTCTTACATGAACGTTTATCGCCACTGAATCAGGTTGCCGTGTTTAGCATGATCAGCCGCATTGCCTTTCATCGTCCGGCGCCACTCGATCGTGAAATTATTGGACATGCAGACATAACGCGTGATCGCAGTGGTTTCACCGTTTTTTCAACGTACGCTGAAGTGGATGGCCAGCGAATTTTAGAAGCGGAAGTCATGTCGGGGGCAGCGACGTTAGCCCAAGTTGCATCCTCGCCCATTCGCCCTCTGGTTAATGATAAAGGTGGTCACCCCTATGACCTCGGCCTCTTGGCTTGGAAGAACCCAGCGACGCGATTCATTGATCATGTGGTTGAAAGCGATCAGGCGACCTCTCATTTAGTGGCCGCTTACCACTATCCGCATACTCACGCCTTTGTTCCTGGGCACTTTCCGGGGGCTGCGTTAATGATGGGGGTAACCCAATGGGCCATGGTCGCGGATGCGGGCTGGATTGCGCGTAACCAATTTGGATTGACCGGTAGCGTCATGGTCAATGGCGTCGTTCGCCGTCAGGATGGTTCCGATATTCTTGATGTGCGCGACCTCCATTTAGCGGAATTTGATGGTTTACCGCGCATTGTTGGGACTAAACGCCTGGCATTCCGTGAACCACTACGACCAGGCGATGGCGTTCTGATCGATGTCACGGTCAAACCAGCTTAGGCGTTATATTGCCCATGCTCCTTTTGATAACGCCTAAGTCGCCGTTGTTTTCGCCAATGTCTCACCCTTGGCCAATTCGGCTTATCCTTTAGGCTGAGTCCTTCATGGAACCACCACCAGGACAAGATGCAGATGAAGTACTGGTGGCCAAATGCCAGGTCGGCGACTTCGCCGCCTTTGAAGTTATTTATGATCGTTATCGTCGTCCGATCTTAGCCTATATTTATCAGATCACTCGCAATTACGACGAGTCAGCATGTATCGCGCAAGATGTATTCATGCGTGTATTTGAACACGTCAATCGATTTGACGTCACACGTCGTTTCTCGACTTGGCTCTACACCATCGCGCGCAATGCCTCGATTGATTATTTACAATCACGCAGTCGCAAAGTGATGATCGGTTTTACCGATCTGGATCGCGACGACGAATCCGGTTCATTTGCTGCGAATGCCGCCGCGCCTGGATTAAGTGTTGAAACAAAATTATCGCGCGGTGAATCTAATAAATTATTAGCCGATGCCTTAGCCGAATTACCACAAATTTATCGTGAAATTATTGAACTCGTTATTTTCCAAGAATTATCCTACGAAGATGCTTCGGCTATTCTTGGTGGTATGAGCCTTGGCACTTTACGCAGTCGCATGTTTCATGCCTTACGCCGTTTGAGGCAAATCCTGCAAATACGGGGTGGGGATCAGGGTGAGAATCTTATTTGACTGGTCTTCTGACTGGTCTTCTGACTGGTCCGATGTCCGATGTCCGATGTCCGATGTCCGATGTCCGATGTCCGA
>SYDV01000073.1 GCA_005801395.1 Planctomycetia bacterium
GCAGTCAGAGTCGTCGCCGTTTAGAAGCCGAGGCTATTCGCGATACGCTTCTCACCATTAGCGGATTATTAGAGGAGAAAATGTATGGCTCAGGAACGCGTAATGAGCTCAGCAATCGCCGCAGTATTTATTTCACAGTAAAACGCAGTGCTTTAATGCCATTTCTCACCACGTTTGATTTCCCGGAACCATTGCAGAGTGTCGATATTCGTCCTTCTACCACCATTGCTCCGCAAGCGCTGGCTTTATTAAATAATAAGCAAGCGCGTCTATGGGCAGATGGTTTCGCTAGCCGCCTTGCTGCTGCGAGTGATAACGATGCCTTAGTGGATATGGCTTGGCGCACGGCACTTGGTCGTCCGCCAAACCAGCAGGAGCGAAAGGACGCGTTGGCATTTATTGTGCAACAGATCAGTGAACGAGGCGGTGACCGACGGCTCGCTTTGGTCGATTTTGCTCACGTTGTGTTGTGTTTAAACGATGTCATTTACGTGCACTAAGTGCAGGAGTTACTAATGTTAAATCGCCGTGATTTATTCAAAAAAGCCGGTGGCGGCATGGGCATGTTGGCGCTGGCGGGCCTGCTTCAGGATCAGCAATTATTGGCGGGCGAAGGTAGTAATCCATTGGCTGCAAAGCCGAGCCATTTTCCAACCAAAGCGAAATCAGTGATCTGGTTATTTATGAATGGTGGCCCCAGTCATATTGATACCTTCGATTACAAACCAGAATTAGATAAACGAGACGGTCAGGAATTAGCTGGGTTAGATACCAATACGGGCTTTTTTACGGATCAAGTCGGCCCTTTAATGAAGTCGCCATTTGCCTTTAAACAATACGGGCAAAGTGGCTCATGGGTGTCAGAAATCTTTCCTGAAATGTCTAAACAAGTCGACAAGATGGCATTTTTACACGGTTGTTGGACCGATTCCAATAATCATGCTCCAGCCTTATTAAAAATAAACTCCGGCATGTCACGCATGGGTTTTCCTAGTTTCGGGTCATGGTTAACCTACGGCATTGGTAGCGAAAGTCGTGACTTGCCTGCCTTTGTCGTCATGTATGACCCTAAAGGACGTGGAGTACCAAAGGGTCATGCAACCAATTGGGGTGCTGGTTTCTTACCGAGCATTTATCAAGGCACTGCCTTGCGTCCAACTGGAGAACCGATTAATGATTTAAATCGAGCGAAAGACGTTGATGAAAAACAACAACGTCGCCAACTTGATTTAATTGGCAAATTAGGGCATGCGAGCACCAATGGTGATGCAGAATTAGAAGCACGCATAGAAAGCTTCGAGCTCGCCTATCGCATGCAATCGGCAGCGCCGGAAGCCATTGATCTGGCGAGTGAACCTAAACATATTCAAGAACTCTACGGCCTGAATGATGACCGCTGCGCCCATTATGGTCGTCAATGTTTGATGGCGCGACGCATGGTCGAACGCGGTGTGCGTTGCGTGCAAATTTATTCTGGCGGCATGGAAAATGAAAAGAGCTGGGATGGTCACACTAACATTGAAGGTAATCATCGCGGCTTTGCCGGTGAAACCGATAAGCCAATTGCGGGTTTATTAGCAGATTTGGCCCAACGTGGTTTATTGGATGAAACGTTAGTCGTTTGGGGCGGTGAATTTGGTCGTTTGCCAGTGGTGCAGCGAGCCAAGAATACCTCCGCTACCGGACGTGATCACAATCCACATGCCTTTACTACGTGGATGGCCGGCGCTGGCATCAAAGCCGGTGTCCACCACGGTAGCACGGACGAAATCGGTCATAAAGCTGCAACTGGCAAAGTCAGCGTCCATGATTTACACGCGACCATTTTACACCTAATGGGGCTGAATCATGAACGCTTGACCTATCGTTTTAATAGTCGCGATTACCGTTTAACCGACGTGGAAGGGGAAGTGGTCAAAGCGATTTTGGCCTGATGTCAGCTTTTAAAGTTTTGTCTCGTCTTTAGACAATCTCAGACTTATTTGACGGCGGTAAACCCGTCAATTGAGCTGGATGCCATTTATCGGATTTCGTGTTAAATATTCTCGTCCCAAGATGTTCGCCTAATTGGCGATAACTTTCCCATTGGGCTTCGTCGAAGAATTGATCTATGGTTGGTTCGTGAGGAAACGAGGAATGACTGCGGTGGTAATAACGCACGTCTTCAGGTTCGTCGCCCATTACCGTTGGCTTAATGTACAAGAGCGTTCCGGTTTTTATGCCGTCAGCATAGCGAATATGCGCCAAAGTAGCACATGCTGTTGGACGGGTCGTCATTTCGCCGTCTTTGTCGAATTGCGGGCGCATGTCATCAAGCGTGCCAATTAATCCCTGTAATTCGACACCTACTTTATCCTCAATCGCTTTTTTATCGAGGAAGGTTATCTCAGCGCCGAAATCGAGCCGTGCTTTACGGACCATTCCGCCGAGATCTTCAAACAGCACCGTAGGATCCTCTCCGTTATCAAGGCAAACAATAAATGAAGTACGGCGGCGGATTAATTCATAACAGGCAAGGTTCTCAAAGTGACCACCATCAGATAGATACCAATGATTCCAAGCGGTCCCAGGAAAACGGGCGAGCCATTCATACAATATGAATTTAATCGAAGAAGGCCATTCAGATTTACGAGTTCCACTGCGCCACCAATAACCGGTGCGAACATTGAATAAGCCACATAATAAACTCATGCCAATACTGGTACGCGAACCAATGCCAGTGGAAAAAGCCGCGCCGGAAATACCGACAAGTCGACCGACAGATAATGCTTCGCATGACAGTGCACCAACGGGAAATACTTGATATCTTTTATTGGGCAGACCTTCCATTTGCAGATCTCGATCGCGTTCCTTAGGCGC
>SYDV01000074.1 GCA_005801395.1 Planctomycetia bacterium
CGACGGTTATTTCTCGAACTAATTCGTCATCATCTGCGACTAGGGCGTATTGCAGACCATCTGGTAATGCGGGAATTGGAGTGCGAATACGATGGTTGGGAGTTGAAATGGTGGGGGTCAGCAGCAGCGTAAATGTGGTACCGCTTCCTAGTTTTGATTCGCAGGAAATGGTACCATTGGCTCCAGCAATAATGCCTTGTACCGCAGCCAGACCTAACCCGTGACCGTGTTCTTTGGTGGTAAAATACGGATCAAAAATCCGCGCCATAGTATTTTGATCCATGCCGCAACCGGAATCTATAACGCGTAGGCGAATACGCTCATCAAGACGATCTAAGATAACGTAAACGTCGCCTGGTTTTCCGTCATAACTTTCTGCGGCATTCACTAACAAGTTAACGGCAACTTGTTGAAATTGAGCGGGATCAAATAAGACTGGCGGCAAATTATTTTCTAATGTCAAATGTGTAGTTACATTTTCAGGCAAAGCATGTTTAAGGAGATCGTTAATCTGCGTTAATTCATTCGCTAAACTAAGCGGTTTATTTTCAACGCGACCACGGCCTGAATAGGCTAAAATTTGTCGTACTAAACCTGACGCACGGTCGACAGCTTGGAATAAACGATCTATGCGGTGTTGATGACTCGCAGGGACTTGTTTAGCGACTAACTCAGCGTTTCCACGAATGGCACTGAGGATATTATTGAAGTCGTGCGCAACGCCACTGGCAAGTAAGCCTAAACTTTCGTTCCGTTGAGAATTTTGTAGCTGTGTTTGCAATGTGGCACGTTCTTGCTCTGCCTGCGCCTCGCTGGTGAAATCGATGAAAATGCCATCAAGTGAGATCCCTTCAGATGTATGCATCGCTGTGGCATTGAGTAATACATTTTGAATTTGTTGATTGTGTGGATGTCGCAGTCGTAAGCGAAGTCGAATACGTCCTTGGCGTTGCTGGAGCAAAGCTTTGAAATGAGCGGCTAGCACGGATCGATCATCTTCGTGCACTTGGTTAATAAAATGTAACGGGTTACTTTGATAGTGTTGTAACGGGTAGCCTAGCGTTTTTTCTATTGAGCGACTGGCGACTTCGAAGTAAAGGTCCTTGTCATTTACTAGGCGGCCGCGAAAGGCAAAGAAACCGTCTGCTGTATCAATTAAATTTTGATAATGTCCGTGGCTTTCCGTTAGAGAGCGATGCTGACGTCGCGTAATAATCGCTAAGATTATGAAGCCTAAAGTGCAGAGAATTAATAGTCCGCCAAAATAACTCAGCCAATGATTGGAGTTGTTTATTGGCTTGTAAATAAGATCGGGATTAACTGCGCCAGGTAGATCCGCGTCTTTTAATAATTCCACAATACTTATGAGGCGGTCGTGATTGATGTCGCCAAGTGGGAAACGGTCGCTGTCAATGAGCTCTGCCGTAATGGCGGCTTCTTGGATGAGTTGATCACGATCTTGGGGCTGAAATTTAGACGTGCGACTCGCTAGGATATGCTCAATTAATTCCTGTGGGTGCGATAGTGCGTATTGCCATCCGTGCAAACTGGCGCGGCGAAAACGAGTAACCAAATCGGGACGATTTCGCCACAAATTCCCACTGCAAATAAGCGCATCCCCTGGAATAATCGTTTGCCGTGGAAGTAGAGAAAGAGTGCGTACGTCTACGCCAGCGGTACGAAAACGTGCAGGTTCGTTGGCGAGAAATCCTGGATATACCAACAGCTTGCCTTCAATAAATTGATTAAAATCAGATGGAATTTTTGGTCGAGGGAAAAAGGATTCGTGATTTTGCCCTAATTGCCTTAAGGCGATAGAGAGATCAATCTCGTTACTCGATACTGAGCCAACTAATTGATCTTTAGGTAAGTTAATAATATCTGCTAATTTGTAATAAGGACTGTCTTTACGAACCATAAGCACATGTGGATTTCGTTGATGGATGAAAGCCAATAAAAATAGATCGGCCCCTTCACCCCAGCGCTGTAAGATATTGGCATTATAGGTCGCGAAGTGGGCTTGTCCCGTGCTTAAGGCTTGTTCGATAGTAGTGTTTGAATCCAACTCACGTATATCGACAGTGAGACCTTCATCAGCGTAAAAGCCGCAAAGCTCCGCCGCGTAATAGCCAGCGAACTGAAACTGGTGATAAAATTTTAGCTGTAGCGTAATGCGTTCGAGTGCCTCACCAGCTCGCAGCGTTCCCATTGAGGTGCCAATGATAACAACAGCGCTCACGAACAACGCCAAGCTCTGTGTACAGAGCTGCGCAGCCATGGCGATGACAGCGGATAAGGGCTTTTTGGCGTTAGTGTAGGGCATGAATGCGGACAAGTATGCATTCAATTCGTTGAATTGCCAAGTCCCGATAACTGACAAGCGAAAGCGGGATGATTACGGTAGTAAATCGAGATTCATTAAACGACTTGAAAGGCGTTTTTTGAATTTTTAGGGGCTTGCCACGGCATTAGGTCGTTTCACGAGAGTGAAACCATCAAAGCGTCCCATTTTTGCGCGCGCATGTGATAACACCATCGCCGCAGCATTGGCCAAATTGAAAGAGCGAACGGGGCCCAAAATGGGAATGGCAATGAGGCGCTCTGCCCATCGTTCATGCCATTCCGCGGGAAGGCCGCGCACTTCATTGCCCAATATTATCACATCATCTTCGACGTAGTCGGTTTGATGATAGCTCTGGCGGCCATATTTTGTTATGAGCCACGGCTGGCGTACGCCGAGCCAGGATAAGAATTGATCTGAGTCATCGTAGCGAAACCATTTCAGCTGTGGCCAATAATCTAAGCCTGCCCGACGTAATGCTTTTTCGCTAAAATCAAAAGCGCACGGACCAATTATATGCAACGTTGCATCAAGACCGACACAGAGTCGACCAATATTGCCTGTATTCCCTGGAATTTGCGGTTGAAAGAGAGCCAAGTGCATAGAGCGCGAATTAAATATTGGTTAAATCAGCGTGCACGGCGTGTTGTAGACCTGCAGGTAATGAGGCGTTTCCAGGGCGCATAATGACAGCGGTTTTCATCCCTGCTGCCAGCGCCGCGTCGGCTTCAGCGGGTTGATCGGTGCAAAAAGTAATATCGTGCGGTGCGATACCCCATGCGGCGCTAATGGCGGAATAGCTTTTTGCTTCGCGTTTAGGGCCAGAGGTGGTGTCGTAATAACCAGAGAGATTTGGCGTTAAATCGCCGGCTTCACTGTAGCGGAATAATAATTGTTGCGCGAGGCGGCTTCCAGAACTGTAAATCGCGATTGGTCGCTTAGCTGCATGCCACGCTTTAAATTGAGTTGGCACTTCGGCGTAGATGTGGCCGCGAATTTGGCCGCTTTCATAACCATATTGCCACACCAAACCCTGGAGTTGTTTGAGACCAGTGGCTTTTATATCGCCAGCCATTTGCCGTTGAACAACCGCGATAGCAGTGGCAACGGCATGGGCACGTTGGTCGGCCGGGGTCGCATCCTTGTTGATAAGCGCGATGGTTTCAGCGATATCATCACGTTGCGCATGTTGTGTCAAAAAGTTTGGAATGGCTTGGGCGGCGAATGGAAACAAGACATCGTAGACAAAACGAATCGACGTGGTGGTACCTTCGATATCAAGCAAGACAGCAGTCATAGGGGGCCTCTGGTGCGGCACGGTCTGCGAACCAGCGCGGTTGGCAAGCTGTCAAAAGCAAAACCTCAGCGCCAACGAATAAGCGTCAGCCCGCCGCCCACGAGATTGATTTCATAGCCATCGCCATCAGGTGTTGGTGAGAGTTTTTGCAGTACGGTTCCGCGCAAATCACAGCGTTGAACTTCTGTACAATCTGTGAGGTACAAAATGGTGCGCGCGCGTGCATGCGCTTGCTGGCCTAATAAAATTTCACCGAACCAACCATCAGGTCGACGTATCCACCATGGTATCGTATGGCCTCCTTCTAAGCGAAATGATCCAGGTAAAACTCCCGTTGCTGAGGCGCGGTGTGGTGTGGCGAGTGATAAGGATAAACAGCTGAGGGGAATGGCGTCCACAGGTCGTGCATTTTCAGTTAAAGCGAAATTCGCTGTTCGCGAGACATGCACCGTAATATGGCCACTCAATGCCGATATGGTTAAGGGTCGACTACCAATAATAGCTAAGCCAGCATGGTTATCGTCGTGCAATCGAGCCCAACGAACACCTGGGATTAATGGACGATCGGGAATGCGTACATC
>SYDV01000075.1 GCA_005801395.1 Planctomycetia bacterium
CATTAGACCATAATGCCCGGGTGGCGGAATTGGCAGACGCACTAGGTTCAGGTCCTAGCGCCCTCAAAAGCGTGCAGGTTCGAGTCCTGTCCCGGGCACCATAACCCCTTGTAGCTTTTTTAGTTACAAGGGGTGTATTTTTGCTGCCGGTTTTCATTCGTGGTAAATCTTAAATATGATTCAGGAATTGAATGAGACGCGGCTTAAATTATTTGGTTGCGAATCCTGCTGCGTTCCGTGGTGTCGTAACATGGGACCAATCAGTGCAAACTATTTAGATATCGTTGTGCTCAAGGGTGTTTGGTAACGCAATTCTAATTAAATAGGACTATTAAATAAATAGGTCTCACATTTAAATCGTATGGTCGTATTTCTCAAAGCCCGTAGTGAGAGCCAATAAAGAAGGATCGAGTGACTGCTCGATCCTTCTGAGATACCATGGCAAACAGACAATTAATGATAGCGTAGTACGGAAAATACGGGGCTGTCTAAACGGTTGCCGCCGCCTAAAAATGCGAGGTCGATTAAAAACGCTGTGCCGATGACGTTGCCACCAACTCGGCGGACTAATTTGACTGCTGCTTCCATGGTGCCGCCGGTGGCGAGGACGTCGTCGATCATTAAAACAACATCGTTGGGCATGACCGAATCTTCGTGAATTTCGATAGAGTCAGAGCCGTATTCTAAATTGTACGGTTCGCGGATCGCCTTCCATGGTAGTTTACCGGGTTTTCGAATTGGGACGAATCCGGCCTTGAGTGCGAGTGCAACTGGCGGGGCAATAATGAAACCACGGCTTTCTATGCCGACGACTTTGGTAATTCCTTTACCGGCAAAAGCTTTGGCGATGGCATCAATGGCGTAGCTCAGAGCGACATGATTTCCCAGTAAGGGTGTGATATCTTTAAAGATAATGCCGGGTTTAGGGAAGTTTGGCACGTCGCGGATGAAAGGTTGTAGATCCATGGGTGGCAGACTAGGGCCGCTCGTTGCTTGTCCATCGGGCTAAAGTAATCGATGTAATGCAAGTTATAATAGCTGTTTGTGACTTTTTGATGATGATGATGTAATTACCCCTTTGCAGATGGTCCTGGCTCCATGTGCTTGTGGTGAGAGGGCTTGTCAGCGATAGTGACCGATCTACTCTTCGCCACCTTAGCCTGGGAGGGCATTATGGACGCGCCCATTAATCTGATTCCTGCTTTCATCGGTGGTGGTAGTGGCATCCACTGGATCATCATTTTGGTGGTGGCGTTATTATTGTTTGGTCGTCGGTTACCTGAAATCATGCGCGGCCTAGGTGGTAGTATTCGTGAATTTAAAAAAGGCATTGATGTCGGAGACACGGGGGAAAATAATTTTCCAGATGGTGCCCATAGTCGTAAGCCAGAGGTTCCTCCACCAGCCGTGAGCCCACCGAAATCGACCACGGCGCATGCCGATGACCGAGTGAAGACCGCCGATACGGCTCATAGCGAGCCACCCAAACACTCCTGATCTATTGGAGCGCCTTATGAGTGAGACTGCCGAAAAACTTAAAAAACTGCGGCAGTATCTCACCGTAAAAAAACTTGATGGTATTGTACTGAGTACCCGCGCTAATTTTGCGTGGCTGTCAGGTGGTGGTGATAATCATGTCGTATCGCAAAGTGAACATGGCGCCGGTGCCTTGGTCGTCACACCAAAAGAAGCGTTGGTGGTCGCCAATCGCATAGAAATAGATCGCCTACACGATGAAGAGCACTTAATTGGTTTTACGGCTAAAAGCTTTCCTTGGATTGAATCCATGTCGGATGCTTTGGCGAAAATGGTGCCGGGAAAAAAAATAGTTTCTGACGATGTTGGTGTGACGGGATTCAGTCCACTGCCAGCTGATTTTACCAGTGAGCTGCGCGTTAGTTTAAGTGAGTTAGAACAACGACGTTACAAGGCCCTAGGTCGTGATTGTGCCATTATCATTGAAACGGTGGCGCGACAAGTGCAAAAAGGGGACAGTGAACAAATCATCGAAGCGGATTTGGCTCGCCATTTATTAGCACGTGGTATTCAACCGTTTTTGATCTTGGTCGCCTTTGACCAACGGGTGGATAAATATCGTCATCCGATTCCAACCAATAATCATTTGCGCACCCATGCGTTATTAGTTATTTGCGGACAGCGCGGTGGATTGATTGCGAATATGACTCGCTGTGTGCATTTTGACCCAATGGCGCCCGTTGTGGTGGAAAAACATTTGGCAACGTGCACGGTTGAAGCAGCATTATGGGAAGCGACTGTTCCTGGGGCGACCTGGGGTTCAGCGCTGAATGCTGGTATTGCTTGTTATAAAAAAGTTGGCCACGCCAAAGAGTGGGAATTACATCATCAAGGTGGACCAACGGGATATGCTGGGCGCGATATTATTGTCACCCCAGACAACACCGAGAAAATTCGCGATCATCAAGCGGTGGCCTGGAATCCGTCGATTACCGGAACCAAGAGTGAAGATACGTTTATTATCGAAGGTGATCAGCGACAGGTGATTACCACCTGTTCATCCGATTGGCCAACGGTCACGGTGAAAACGCCAACCGGAAAATCACTTGAGCGTCCAGGAATTTTGGTGCGTTAATGTTACGATGGTTTTTACTTTTGAGTGTTTGTTTTATGTTTGGTGGATGTGGTGACGACCGTAAGCCCGTACCAGTGCTTAATATTAAAGTCCTGGCTGATGGCCAATACGAATTAAATGGTGAAGTCATGAATAAACAAAGACTAAAGGATGATGTGTTTCGGATCGCAGATGAAAACCGTCGCGATATTGGACACACCAGTCGCGTTTATGTTCGCCTTAGTACGCAGTCGGGTGCAAGTCTGGCGCTAAAACAAGGGGTGATCGATATGTGTATTGCCGCAGATATTAACAGTATTCAACAAACTTCCGGCGACGAATAAATAAATCGTAAGGGAATGTAAGGGAATTTAGGTAGCGATTATCATGGCACGATTTGGATGTATTTTTTTCTTGCTCATCATTGGGTTGATGAGCGTCGAACTCTATGTCGTGCTCGAAATGATCGAACGATTTGAAGATGTGCCAATCGTTCTTGCAGCGATGTTGGGGCTATCGATTCTCGGGTATAAATTAATGATGTTTCACAAAAACCGCATCATGGCAGCTTTCGTGCAAAATCAGGCTGGTAAGCGCATCATTGGTATGTTGGGAGCTGTGCTGTTGATTATTCCGGGATTTATTACCGGGGTGGTTGGACTTTTGTTACAAATTCCTTTCGTGCAGAGTCTTTTTAGCCGTCTGGGAAATGCGTTGATGGCAAGCGTCATGAAACGCGCCATGGGTGGTGCTTTTGGTAAAGCATTTCCGGGTGGTGGCTTCCCTGGGGGATTCCCAGGCGGCTTTCCTGGAGGTGGTTTTCCAGGTGGTTTCCCAGGTGGTTTTCCCAAGCCGGATGATCATGTGTCGGACGGTGGCAAGATTGGCAATCTTAAAATGAAATTTCCTGGTTCGAATAGCAGTAAGGGCACACCGAAGACCTACGACGTTAAACCGGATAAGCCTGAATAAGTTGTTAGAAGGATGCCACTGGACGGCGCAGAAACCTCGCCACCATCCGCAAACCTATGCTAAAACACAATTCCTATTTCGACGGCAAAGTGCAGAGCCTTGGCTTTGAACGTAATGGCCGCAAACAAACCGCTGGCGTTATTTTGCCTGGTGAATTTCACTTTGGTACTGATGCACCAGAGCGGATGACCGTAGTCAGCGGAGAATTACTCGCCCGCTTTTCTAAAGACAGCGCCTGGGTGACCTATCCCATGGGCAGTAGCTTCGAAATTGCAGGCAAAAGCGGATTTGATGTCAAAGCAACTGCGCCGACCGCTTATCTCTGCGAATTTCTGTGATTGAGGTGGCGCAAGCCACCAAACCACAACGTCGTTACGATGCGGTGCTGTACGATCACGATGGCACTTTAGTGAATTCACTGCCGGTGGTGGTGGAGGCGACGAATCGTGTTTTAGTGCGTCACGGGTATCCTGCCGAATTACCTGCTGATATTATTGCGGGCATGGTCTTGGCCACAGCACCGCGCATGGGGCATCACGCGCGCACCAGTGATCGTGCTATCCAAGAAATAATGGCCGCGGATTTTTACGCTGAAGCGCGTGTTCTTGGGCCACAATTAGCGACCGCCTATACGGGTGTCGCTGACATGCTTAATGCAGTTTCAGCGCTTAAGCTCTCGCAAGGTGTGGTCAGTAATAATCAAGGCGAAGTGGTGAGTCTGATATTAACCCATCTAAAATTGGCGGATAAGTTCGTGCTGATGTATGGCGAAGATAATGTTCCTGCACCAAAACCACATCCGTCAGGCTTACAACAAGCAGCGCGTTCGTTAGGCGTCGATATTCATCGCTGTGTGTACGTGGGTGACAGCGAAAATGATAGCGAAGCAGCAATTGCCGCTGGCATGCCGTGTATTGGCGTTACGTGGGGTATTCATCCCAGGGCCACGATGATGTCTCTGGGATTTAATCAGGTGATCGATTTTCCGCACGAATTAGTGGGGCTCATTACTTAAGCACAAAATCATAAGTCGGTTGCAAGGATCAGGCTCGGACTTCCTTTGCTCCTACATTATCTTCTTCGTTGTCATTATCTTGGTCATCATCAGTGGGTTCGTCGACCACACCCTTGCCGCGTTTGACATGTAGCGTGTATTCGATCAATTTTCGGTCGAGTGTGACGCGATTTATGCCAAGTATTTTAGCTGCGCGTAATTTAACACCGCGTTCTTTGTTGAGTGCATAAATGATCAGCAGTCGTTCGGTGCGTTGGAAAAAAGAATTAATATCAGGACCAGATGAATCCGCGAAGCGCTCTAACGCATCGCTTAGTGCTTGTGCCGGATCGCTACTGCTGGCAATTAATTGGTTGCGAGCTTCGACCGGTAAGGTGTCACGGTAGCTGCGAATTGTTGGCGGAATCAACTCATCGATAAAGGTGTTTGCGGGCGCTAAAACGACGGCTTTTTGCACGCAGTTTTCCAACTCGCGGATATTTCCGGGCCACGGATAGGCGACCAATAATTCTAAAATATGACGCGGAACTTCATCGACATTCTTATAATTTTGACGGTTATATTTTTGTAAGAAATGGTTGATCAATAGAGGGATGTCTTCACGTCGTGATCGTAGCGGTGGTAACATGAGCGTTACCACATTGAGGCGGTAAAATAAATCTTCGCGGAAGCGGCCTTCCTTTACGTCCTTGGCTAAATCACGATGCGTGGCGGCGATAATACGAACATCGATATTAATTGGTTGATGGTCGCCTACGCGGGTGATGGTTTTTTCTTGTAAGACGCGCAATAAGCGAACTTGTGCTTCCATGCCCAATTCGCCGACTTCGTCGAGGAACAATGTGCCACCGTTGGCGACCTCAAATAAACCACGGCGATCATGATCTGCCCCCGTAAACGCGCCACGTGCGTGGCCAAATAATTCACTTTCTAATAACATGGGACTTAACGCACCGGCATTAACTGAGACCATTGGCTTATGGGCGCGATGGCTGTGCGTTTGTATAAGTTTAGCTAATAATTCTTTACCGGTGCCGGTTTCGCCTTGGATTAATACCGTCGCCGTAGAAGCCGCCGCGCGTACGGCAGATTGAATAAGTGCCTGCATGACTCCGCTGTTGGTGAGAATATCATGTTGTTTGACTTCAATTGATAACGCACCGCGTAAAACTTGGTTTTCTTCTGCTAATTCACTGGCTTCCAATTGCAGACGCAGGCGATCCATGCACCAACGTGACAGCACATCCACAATAAAGGCAGCCGCGTCTTCACTGTCTTTGTGCGACACCATCAGGGTGGCGATGGGCACATTGCCATCGCGCAATTGACGCGCGACAACCGGCAGACCATCTGTTTCGATCGGAGCGGTTGTGGGGGAAGCGAGCGCGGCAACTTCTGTTGCGTTGGGAATCGATTCACCGCTCAGGAACGTACCGGCTGGTGCCATATGGCCTGAACGGATGTGAAGCCAAATGCCACCGATGGTGTGCCAATTGGCGACTTCCAACCACAGTCGTTCCAGCACCAAGCGAGGGCCGACGGCTGGGTCAAGCATTTGAAGAACGGAACCGACGCGAGTGGGCCAAGTATGCATAGTATACTCATTGCACAAAGTGGGCCGAATCTGTTATGCTGTAAAATGTAGCATTTCAGGTGAAGGGTGGTGCAACCCGTTCGTTTTCATCGATTTTAGTGCTTTAAAGTTGAGCGAATGCTAGCGAGTGAAGCGTGCTAGACCAATCGCGTCAGACTAGAGCAATCTACTAAGGTAATGGTAAATTATCCAGCCATCGCCGGAATGGTGACCTGCGCTTGGTGTTTAGTCAGCAGTTTAGACACCTCAGGACGGCAGCTGCCGCACGCCGTCCCTGCGCGAGATGCTTTGCACACTGTGGCCACGGTGCACGTTCCCGCAGCGGCTTGTTGATTGATGACGCGCTCAATGGTCTCGCTGCCGATCTGATTGCAGGAGCACACCAAGTTGCCTTCGATTGGCGCCGCGGCTGCGCCACCGCGCAAGAGTGTGGCGCGGCGGTCATCTAATTCAGTTCGATTGGCAATGAGAGAAATGTAATCAGAAAATCCTGCGCTATCGCCATACATCACAATGCCGATGAGACGATCGTTTTTGACGATGGCGCGTTGGTAAATATTCGCAGACGCATCTTGGTAAATAATGGACTGTGTGCCTGGTTGATCGTCGTCGATTTGTCCCGCGCTGGCACAGACCACGCCCTGCACTTTAAGGACATTCGCATTAAACGGACCGGTATAGGTCGAATGAATATTACCGCGTAGGTAATCCACCACTTGGCGAGATTGTTCTTCGGCGGCGGCGGTGGTTCCGGCAAAGGTTGAATTGTACTCAGCGACTTCCCCAATGGCGAAAATGTTTTCGTCCGAGGTACGAAAGAAACGATCAACGATAATGCCCGTCGAACAATCAAGTAATGCCGTACGCGCGAGTTCAGCATTGGGCGCGGTGCCAGTAGCAAAGATAACCGCATCGCACGGAATCGTTTTGCCATCTTTTAATTTGACGCCGGTCACGTGATCTTTGCCCACTAATTCACTGACTTCGGCGCGAAAGCGAATAGCAATGCCACGATCAGCTAAAGTATCCGCTAATATTTTCGCGGCATGGCGGTCTAATTGCCGTCCCATTAATTGATCGCTGCGTTGTAAGACGGTTACCGAGCAACCTAAATGATGTAACGCATCGGCCAATTCTAGGCCTAAAATACCACCGCCCACGATGATGAGGCGTTTGCCTGGACCAGACAATCCGCGAATTGATTCAGCATCTGAGCGTTTTCGCAGAAAATGCACGCCAGATGTCGGCATGGGCCCTTGATAGAGTTTCGCGGCGCGGCTGCCGGTCGCCAGAATTAAGACATCGTAACTATGACGTTTTCCGTTTTGATCAATAATTTGCTTGTGCGCGCGATCAATACTGGCGATGCGTACACCAGGGTTGAAGCTGACATTTTGCTCCGCGAGTGTTTCCCGTGTACTTTTAATTAAATCTTCCCACCGACTGGCACCACTAATATAATGCGGCAATAACACACGATTATAGAGCGGCAAAGCTTCGTCGCCAAACACGGTGATTTCATCGTTTAAAGCCGAAGTTTGGTGTGCTTCAATAAATCCATGGGCGGCGGCACCACCACCAATAATGATAATTCGTCGTTTTGGCGCCGCCCATTTAACCACCTCAACGGCGGCGAATTTTAAGTCAGGCTCTTTGGAAACGGGATCTAAACGAGGGCTGGTAATATTATTGGCCCGGCCACGTTCGCCACCTAACAATTTGCCCCAATGCATGGGTAAAAAAACCACGCCTTGGCGAATCGTATCAGTGACTTGTGCGCGTACTTGGACTTCACCGCGAACGCCGCGAATAATGACTATGTCGTCCTGATTAATCTGTCGACGCGCCGCATCGTGTGGGTGAATTTCGAGAAATGGTGTATCGGTGTGTGCGTTGAGTTTTTGTACCCGACCAGTTTTGGTCATGGTGTGCCATTGGTCACGTAAACGACCAGTGGTTAGTATGAAAGGTAATTGTTCGCTAATAGCTTCACTGCGCGAACTATAAAGCGGAGTTTTTAATTGTGCGCGTTTATTTGCGGTTTGGAATTCGCCATCGCTGTAAAGGCGCACCGTTCCTGGGTGATCTTTGTTGGCGACTGGCCATTGGAAGGAACCTTCGCTTTTTAGGCGTTGATGAGACAGACCGGTCATCATGCAATCGCGACCAGCAGTCAGTGCGACGTGTTCGTCGTAGATAGCAGCTACCGACGCATAGGTGAAGGATTTCGCGTGACCTAAATGAGCGGCAAAGCGGCAAATAATTTCGCTATCAGGTAACGCATCTCCAGGTGGCGGCACTGCTGCTTGTAATAACCCAATGCGTCGTTCGCTATTGGTCATCGTCCCTGTTTTTTCTAACCACGTCGCTGCTGGCAACACGACATCAGCCATGGCCGTGGTCGCAGTCGGATAACAATCTTGTACCACGACTAATTCAGCACGTTTGAGTGCGGCATCGACTAATTGGGCGTCTGGTAATGATTCGACGGGATTGGTGGCGATGATCCACACCGCCTTAACGCGACCCTCATTGACAGCATTAAATAATTCCACGGCCGTGAGTCCGGGTTTATCCGGAACCATTGGTACGCCCCAATGTTGGGCGATTTCAGCACGGTGCGTTGGGTTTGCTAAATCACGATGGGCGCTGGCAATATTCGCCATGCCGCCAACTTCACGGCCACCCATGGCATTTGGCTGCCCGGTTAAACTAAATGGTCCACACCCGGGTTTGCCTATTTTTCCGGTAATTAAAGACAGTGCGATTAAGGTAACATTTTTGTCTACCCCGACGGCGGACTGATTCAGGCCCATTGTCCACATGGATAAAAAGCGCCGATCACCAGCCAGCCACTCAGCAGCTTGCGCGATATCACCGGTATTTAATCCGCATACATCGGCAGTGTACTCTAAGGTGTAAGGCATGAACGCTGCTTGAAAGGCGTCCCAACCATCGACATGGGCGGCTAAATAATCGTGATCAATTGCGTTAATTTCCCATAAACGACGGGCCAAACCATAGTGCAGTGCAACATCTGTTCCGGGAATTAATTGCAGGTGCAAATCAGCATTCGCGACCGTGGCCGTTGCGCGTGGGTCAATAACAATAATTCGCACGTGGGAATTATTGTTTTTTCGCTCTTCTACTCGGCGCCAAATAATGGGATGGCACCACGCTGGATTTGCGCCGGTGACCAAAAAAGTGTCACATGATTCGATATCGGCGTAAGCGATAGGTGCGCCATCAACGCCTAAGGTTTGTTTATAACCAGCGACGGCTGATGACATGCATAAACGAGAATTGGTATCGAAGTTATTGGTGCGTAGAAATCCTTTAACCAATTTATTAACGACGTAGTACTCTTCGGTCAGCATTTGTCCGGAGCCGTAAAATGCGACCGCATCATCGCCGTAGGTGGCTTGGATGCGTTGAAATTCGCGAGCGACATGACTCAACGCATTGTCCCACGACGCGCGGCGTGGTGCGTGAGCCCGATCAAGTCGCACCATGGGGTGGGTCAGTCGATCCGTTTGGGCCGCAACCACATGTAAAAGCGAACGCCCTTTACTGCACAGTTTGCCAAGATTAACCGGATGCTCGGCATCGCCACGAAGAGTTAGTCGCCCGCGCAGATCGCGCACGACCTCAATGCCGCAGCCAACGCCACAGTAACAACACGTCGTTTTGGTAATGCTCGCAACAGTCATACGCTCTTGCTATGCATGTGACGTGCCAAGCGCATATGGTCGAAGAATGTAACAGTTGACAGTTAACGAGGGGGCTCAAAGGAGACCGTAACCCTCGTATTGGGCAATTTTTAGACAACTTTTAGAGGGAAAGCTGAGATGGGCATCTTTCTAGAACTGCCGCACGGTGCAGCAGTTTATTTAAAGCGGTAAATTAATGAGCACTTCGCTGCTGGAGCTACTTCAGGTATTCGCATGGGAATAATCCTACGCTATGGATCTGGCGTTCGTCATTAGTCTCCCACCGGAGGTCATTATGCATCGGTGCCAATTTTTGATTCTCGTGATCATGAGCCTATGCTGGACTAATGGGTTAACCGCAGCTGAACCTTCTACCGAACCAACGATCGTTTGGAGTAATCCTCCGAGTGGCGCATTGCCAATGGGGGTGACGCATCGCACTTTCTCTAGCGCCGTGGCGAAGGTTGATGTCGGTTACTGTGTTTATTTGCCTCCCGAATATGAGATGGACACCACGAAGCGTTATCCCGTCATTTATATTCTGCACGGCAATGGCGGTAACGAGACAAAAAATGTAAGCGATGGCCCGTTATTAGCGGAAGGTATTAAGAGCGGTCGTTGGCCAGCCATGATTTTAGTTTTTCCTAATGGTGGGCGCAGCACCATGTATCACAATTCAACGGATGGTCGCTTCCCAATTGAAACGGTTTTTATTACGGAATTAATTCCTCATATTGATAGCACTTTTCGCACCATTGCCGAAGCCAAAGGTCGGTGCATTGAAGGCTTTAGCATGGGTGGTCGTGGCGCGACCCATTTAGCCATTAAATATCCAACGCTGTTTTGCTCGCTCTTTTGCCAAGCCGGTAATGTGCCACACATTCTAGATGACTTTGATCAGGGAAAACTGACACCGATGTTGGGCAAAGAACGTGCGAATTATGAGGCCAACGATGTTTATGCGATGTTAAACAAAAATGTTGATCAGATTAAAAAAACCATGCGCATCCAAGTTACCTGCGGTAAGGCTGATCCCGGCCATTTGGCAACCATACGGGATTTTCACGCGGCCTTAATCAAACTCGGTATCGAACACCCGTACGTTGAGTTTGATGGTTTGGGTCATCAGAAATCCAACATGATTGAACTGATGCAGCCTGCGTGGTTTGATTTTCACACGGAATCACTTCGCCATTTTGGCGCGATTAAATAAACGCGCGGTTATCTGCTCATTCTGACAAGATTCTGGAGTCGTTCCTTGTTTTTTGTTATCGAATGAGTATATTTGTTCCATGCGCTACTTTATCACGGTTTGTGTCGCGTTTTGGACTATGGCGTCCTGTTGGCTTTACGCGGGGGAAGCGCCAGTTGCGACGACCGTCGACGGTGGTCAATTCGTCGTGCGTGAGCGACTCAATCTCTTGTCGCTCATAGGCGATGCCACGACCCTTGGTCGGCAAGGGGGCGAATTAGTTGCCCCGCAAACCCAGGCCATGATTACCTTACTTGGTCTTCATCCTGGTTTGATTGGACAGGGACAAGCTCCGATTGCGCAAGAAAAGTTGGATGGTGTGCCTGAACGATATCGCCAGGAAATTGATGCCTGGGCAAAAGCCGCGCACTGCGATCCTTTGTTTTTATTACGCGCGAATATGTCGGTAGACGTATTATGCACGGCAGTGGTTCGTGAACCGGATGTGAATAATAACCGACCATTGATTATCGCACGCAATATGGATTTTGCTCCAGCACAGTGGTTAGGACCACAAACCGTGGTGAT
Source organism: Planctomycetia bacterium (assembly GCA_005801395.1). The sequence goes on from SYDV01000075.1 coordinate 11,662, forward strand.
CGCACGTCGCCCGACTGGTCGTCGTGCAAATGTTTCCGTAAGCTGGCCAGGATATGTCGGAGTTGTTAGCGGCATGAATGATGCCGGAGTCGTCGCTTGCCTGCTGCTAAATCATGCGGCCAAGGCTAATCGGACCGGTGATGGATTAGGATTTCGTCTGCGCGATATCCTGGAACAAGCCGGCGATATGAATGAGGCAATTAATCTCTTTTCTGCTGCTCCCATCGCATCGTCCAATTATGTTCTGTTGGCTGATGCCACTACGGCAGCGATCGTTTGGTGGGAAGCAGATGCCGTTCGTCGCGTGGATCCAACCATGGGTTGGTTACTGTGCACGAATGCACAATTAGAAGACGCAACCCAACGACCGATTGATCAACGTGGGCGACATGCCTTATCCTTGATGGAAAAAGCACTCAATCCAGACGTCGATTGGATGAAACGATTGCTTTCGGCAACCTATATGCCACACATTAATACACAGGCGATGATATTTATCCCTAGTAGCCGTTCTCTGCAATTGGCGATTTATGGTCCGCGACCTGCGGCATTGTCGACGTATAAAACCATCGATGTCGCCGCATTATTGACCGGAGCACAATTAGCCGAATATCCCGTGCTTCTACAGCCAGCTGTAGATAAACCGTTTCCCCACTACGTGAATGAGTAATAAACCAGGAAATAGTTTGATAGGTAGCTATCGGTGATTGCTGCCTCAAGTCATCTTGATGAGTTTAATAGCGTAAAAGATTATTTTTTATCCTTACTCTTGCCCGCTTCTTTACCCACCGGCCACGGAAGGGCGCCGACGCGGTTCGCCCAGGTATCATATAACGCGCTCATTTCGGCGACCCGTTCGGGGAATTTCTTGGCGAGATCGTTTAATTCGGTGCGATCTTGTTCGATATCGTATAGTTCCCACGGTTTCTCGTGTTTGCTGACTATTTTCCATTGGCCGTCGCGCACCGCACGGTTGCCTTCGTGTTCGAAAAAAATCGGGCGACCACGTTTGAGGTCTTCACCAGCAAAAGCGGGAACTAAACTGACGCCTTCCATGGGCTGAATGGTGTGGTCGCTAAAAGTAGTGGGATAACTCGCGCCACTAATGGCAATACAGGTGGCCATAATATCAATTAAATGAGCCGGTTGTTTTTCGATCGCATGATGCCGTGTTGGCGGAATGCCTTTTGGCCAATGGGCGATGAGGGGAGTGCTGATGCCGCCTTCATGAGTCCAATGTTTATATGCGCGAAATGGGGTGTTCGATACGTTGGCCCAATGTTCACCGTAAGCGATGTACGTGTCTGCACCGCCTGGCATGACTTGGCCCATCATAATGGGATAGCCATCACGCGTTTGTGGCGGTTGGCTCCCTGAGGGTAATAAGGCGTTCGCAGCTATTGGTGGATAGGTTGGCGCTGTTGGTTTGGTGTCGGGATTTTTTGGACCCGCTTTGCGTCCTGTGTTTTCAGCGCATCCGCCATTATCCTGCATAAATAAAATCAAGGTGTTATCAAAACGCTGGGTTTCCTGAAGTGAGCTGATAATTCGGCCAATTCCTTGGTCCATATTATCAATCATCGCGGCATAGACTTCCATGCACGCGGCTTCCCATGGTTTATTTTTGACCGATTCCCATTCACCAACACCCGGTGGTAAAACGCAACCAGGAGGCAAAACCCCTAATTGTTGCATGCGTTCGAAGCGAGCTTTGCGAATAGCCTCGTAACCGACGTCATATTTGCCTTTATATTTGGCGATGTCTTGCGGCAACGCATGCATGGGCCAATGCGCGGCAGTGTAGGCGACGTACATAATAAACGGTTGTTCAGGACTGGTCTTTTGATGTTCTTTAATAAAGCGCACGGCGTGGTCAGAAATCGCGTCAGTATAATAATAGGTATCGGATTTATATTCAGGATCAGCGAATGGAGAAATTTGGATGTTATCGCGGGTCAAGGTCGACGGGTCATAAAAACTACCTGCGCCATGAATGGTACCATAGAAACGATCAAACCCACGTTGTAATGGCCAGTTATCTTTGGGGCCTTCGGGTTTGGTGAATTTGGTGACGTGCCATTTTCCCGCGACATAGGATTTATAGCCAGCTGGTTTCAGCGCCTCGGCAAAAGTCACCGCGCGTTTAGATAAATCCCCACGGTACGAATCAACGCCTTTATCATCCGTCATATGACCAATACCCGCTTGCTGTGGAGTTAATCCCGTAAGCAAACTCGCACGCGTTGGGCAGCAACGAGCGGTATTATAAAATTGAGTAAAGCGCACTCCACCACTCGCCAGTTTATCCAAGTTAGGAGTTTTAATCTCACTACCATAACAACCGAGATCGGAATATCCCATGTCGTCAGATAAGATCACAATAATATTTGGTCGGTCTGCGGCAGTCCCCACGCAGGCAAGCAGGAATGAAATGGTGGTGCAACAAAGAGAAATAAAACGCATGCGTTGTCCTTGGTCATTTATGATGAGCGTTGATAAGGCTCAGCGATATGGTGTCGTTGGATTTGGTATCTGAATAGCCTACCTCTGTAGGAATAATCCGCAGGTGTGTGAATAATACGGGTGGCTGATGGGATAATACCATGATCTACTTGACTTATGCTTCCATGAGGCCCTGTGGAGATATCCTGCAATAGCGGTTTGGCTGTCAGGTGCATTATGGCACATATCAGCATCTCAGATGCAATTATTCCAGATATAATCTCAACCCAACCATAGCCGATTTCATTCCAAGGAGTTACCGCATGTCTTTCTGCTCTTCTCGCTTCATGTTCTCTCTCACCGCGCTATTGGCGTTTAGTTCTTTGAGTCTGGTTGCGCAAGAAGCCGTTCCATATGCCAAGGTCATATTTAAGGATGATTTTTCGGCGGCAGAATTAGGCAAAGAGTGGAAGCTCTTTAAGGCCGAATCAAGAATTGAAAACGGCGTCCTCATCATTGCGATGCCTGATGGTGGTGATCACGCCGCCGTGAATAGCGTGGTGACGCCGCCATTGGCGAACATGGAAATCGCTCTGTCATTTCGTTTTGAAGGCGCGA
>SYDV01000076.1 GCA_005801395.1 Planctomycetia bacterium
ATAGGCAGAGACCTTTACTTGCGACAGCGGTCCATCGGATCGAATTAATGCTCCGATATCAATACCACGCGGATCACGTGACTCGATATGCTGATCGCAATAATAAGCTCGATGCATTGGTCGCCAAAGAATGTCCTGCGCTAAATCGCGCATGACGCCGATATTTTCTACTTCACCACAAGCGATGACATCAGGTGCCGGCATCACTCGATCAATTATTTCAGCCACTTCCCGCAAATCACGATGATACATCCGTGTCGTTTTTACTAGATCGTTGGTCCTAGGATCATCGATGTCGTCATGTAGATTATAGAGATTCCACCACATCAGCGTCAGCGTCGTTTGATTCGTCATTACGAGTGCTTGTAGCCATCTGCAACAGAACGAAAGAGCAGAGTGTCTTTTGCTTTTATTCTAAGTGTGTACCGTATCCCCATGCGCCCACGACTCCTCGCAATAGATCTCGATGGCACTTTATTGACGGAGGATTGCCAATTACCAATGGGCCACGCTTTGGCCATTGAGCGCATTCGACAATTGGATGTTACGGTTGCTATTGCCACTGGTCGTGGGTTGATGACGGCTTTTTTACCATGGCAAAAAATTGGCAGCATTGGACCGTTGGTTTGTTTTAATGGTGGATGGATCGGTCATCCCACCGCTGGTCAAATTATGGCTCGCATGCTTAGTGAACAGGATGTTCATTCCATTATGGCAGCACTCACCATGCGTGATGGTGTCGTATGTTGTTATCCTGACGCTATGACCTGGGTCATGAGTCACGAAACGCGCCAAACGCGAACCTGGCGACATCTTTATCAAACCCCTATTCAAATTCAGTCAGATATTCGCAGTGCCTGGGTAGGACCAAGTATAAAAATTCTCTACGTCGATTCACCAGACAATATTATTTCCACCTGTGCTGAATTATCGACGCTTTTTCGCGGTCGCTTTGAAGTGGTTATTAGCCAACCCGACCGCATGGAAATCCTCCCTTGCGGCATCACCAAAGGTTGGGGCGTACAACAATTAGCACAACACCTTGGCATAAAACGCGAAGCGGTGTGGGCCGTTGGCGACGCCAATAATGATCGTGAAATGATTAGCTGGGCTGGTCACGGTTGTGTAATGGGACAGGCGTCAGATAAACTCAAACTCATAGCGCAACACGTACTGCCCAGTATAGACGCCCGTGGTTTATGTGCTTTGGTTCCGCTATTGGAAGCCGCTTGTGCGGCTCATGATTAATCACTTATTCAGACTCAGATATCTTATTTTCCTTGGCTAACCGCATACTGAAGTCGATAATCATTTGGCGTCCGACTTTTATTGCGCACAAAACAATGGGTAAAATGGCTTTGGTCAAAAAAACCAGTGTCTTTGGCAATTTTTGAAATCGAGGTAGTCGTATGTGCTAATAAATCCGCCGCCGCTGCGACACGGATATTAATTAAGTATTTAAGTGGTGTGATGCCATAGCGCTTTTTAAATTGGCGTTCAAATTGACTGACTGACATAGATAATAAGCCTGCCAGCTCGTTCATCGTCAAATTACGTGAATATTGCGTCCACATCATTTCAATAACTGGGGCCATGCCCAGGTAGCGCTCGCTGGTGGCGCTCATTTGTTTTAAGTCACGGGTAATTCCCGCTATACCAATGATGCCACCTTCATGCCCCATAACCGCCGCTTTTGTGGTACAATACCATCCCATGGTGCCATCACGACGGCGAACGAGTTCAATTTTATCCACGACTGGTTTACCCGTCAATAAAACATGACGATCATCTTTTTCGTATTCTTCACAAACCTGTCGCGATGAAAAAGCCGGGTCTTTTTTTCCAATAATGTCTAACTCGTTATTACATCCCAATAACCTTACACTCGCTTGATTCACCCACACGAAGCGCAATTCGAGATCTTTTACAAATAAACACACATCTGTTACATGATCGAATAAATGATATCCCGCGCTGGATGGCAAAGTCGCCAGAAACTGTTGCTGCAACTGTACGGGAGTCAGGTTTGACATGTAAGAGAATAATCACCCCCTATCATGAAGACCGCAAGTGATGAGCTGGCCTCGCCGACAACGGATCACCACTTACAGGTGATCCGTAACGCTACGCCATTTTTTGTTGGGGAAACAGCGCTGCAATTTCGTCGAATCAATCCAACGTGCTGGCGCTGGATTGCCATCGCCCATCACTGCACAGGTTACATGATCCTGTTGCGCAATGAGCGCGTAATATCCGCCTACCGTCAAAATGGGTGTCGCCTGCGGAGCTGCGGCATTATAAATCCCTGAGGTTAATGCACCCGCCAACACGGCTAAGCAAAGATCCGCTAAATCTAGTTCATGCAGATAGCTAAATGGTCGGTCAACATCTCCTGCAACAACACAAGTTTGACCTGCTGCAACGGCAGCACGAATTTTATCACGCGAAAAAGTCCGTGATGGACCAACTAAAGCAGTCGCGCGTAAAATGATCGGGTCATTATGAGCTAATACCGCATCTTCGATGGCCATTAATGCTGTTGTGGTTGCATCATCACGAATAATGGAAGTCGTTTCATTCACCCCTTGACCACCTGCGTCACCATACACTGACGTAGTGCCGGTATAAACGAAGCGCGCCTGAGGATAGAATTCTTTCACTAACTGTGCCGCGTGCGTTAGACCATTATCCTGCCCACGCCGAACGCCCGGATTCGCTGCCAATAAAACGCCGTCCACCCGCGATAGACTTGCCAACAACGATACGTGCAAGGCTGAATCGGAAATATCCCCAGTGACAATCGGAAATCCACACGATTGATCCGGACGTGCCCGTCGTCGTACGCCGAGCACCGTGTGATTTTTCGCGACTAATTGTTTACCGACTAAAGTACCGATGACGCCGCAGCCGAGGATGAGAATATTCATTATTGGTCCGAAGTCCGAGGTCCGAAGACCGAGGTCCTGCGTAATCGATCATTATTTACCATGGACGATTTCCTAATGGCTGCAGAAAGGTTGGGGCCATTTTGATCAATCCGTAAATTTTAAACATACTGGCACCAGCCTTTCTGCAGCTGTAAAACAATTCTCTTAACTACGGTCATGTCGATCAGGCAAGACCTCGGACATCGGACAAGCCGAAGGCAATCGGACATCGGACAAGCCGAAGGCGATCGGACATCGGACCAATCAAAGAAATCACCACCCCTGTACCTGTTCCATAACACGTTTAGCTTTTTCCACGTCACCACGTAACACGTAAGTATGTTTTAAGTCGATCGGCTTATTAAAATTGGCTAATAATTCGGAATGATTCGTCACGGGTTCGATGACCGTGCGGCCCAGTACGCGACGTTCGCACAACAAGCGTGTGCCAGTTGCGGCAGCACCAGCACCGACGATGCCGGTAAATTGTTGACGAGAATGACGGACAAACACATGGCATTCTGCTTGATTAAGTGCACCAACCAGTTGATTAGCTAAGAAATTTTCTTGTGATTCAGCGCCGATTCGTTCGCGTAAAACTAACTTCGCTGGTTCACGATTCAAAATGCGGCGACTCCAAGGTAATTTTTTTGCACAGGCATCGTGCAGTCGGGTAATAATCG
>SYDV01000077.1 GCA_005801395.1 Planctomycetia bacterium
GATGTACGCATGAATACCTTTGGTGAAAACGAAATGATCTAATGATTAATGCTCGGTCAGATAACGCCCAATGTGTGGAGAACCGCGATAGGTAATTTTTCCATTACCCGTACAAGTGACATTCAAATTCTTTACTCGTCCCAGCATAACATGACCAAAACCCAATAGCTCAATATCCGCAGCGTCCACATTGAGATCGGTCGCATTCACCGAGCCATTACCACTACTTCGCAAACGTAGAGACGAGGCGTTACCGGCTAATTGCAGAGCGGCAGCGCCACTGAGCAGCACATGAAGATCGCGAACGAATAATCGGCGAATATCAATAATTGGGGTGGGCGTTATGAGATCACCAGATGGTTGTTTAATAATGACGTTACTTTGGATCAAAACACTATCACAAGTGCCATCCACGCTGATCGCTCCCGGACTAGTATGATGTAATTCTAAATGAGTGACCTTCACACCGGTGAGCGTCATCGCACCAACACCAATCACTTTGACGTTCAATTCCTTGCCCGTCATATGACGCAGTGATAGGAGTCCGTGTCCACGATGGATGAGATGAGTGAAAGCATCAGGCGAAACCGTGAGATGGACGATTTCTCCAGGGTTATGACAACGCAAAACACCCGCGTCCCCATGAGATAGAGCGATACCATTTGGGACTTTCTCAAATAATGCAGCTAGCGACCGACCACCCTCTTGGCAGGTAACAATGACATCTCCTTCACCATCAATTTCCAACGCGGTGAGAGGCACCACCGGTATCGCAGCGGCAGCAACCGACACATTTAAATTTGCCGCCGGTGGAATTTCTGAATTTACAGATGGCGTTACGGAAAGGACTTTCTGTTCAATGGATTGAATCGCCGTTTCAACGAGTGGCACCGACTGTTTTACTTCGGGCTCAACGGCTTTAATTAATTCCTTTGGTGTAGTATTCAGTTCGCCCGTCGCGCTAACCACCGTAGTTAACGCGGCCTGGGCAGGCGTCTCTAACAGACTGGAATCTGCAGGTTTGATTTGGATTATCGCATCGCTTGGATAATGTGACGCGTCTGTCTGATGAGGTGAATGTTTCGGCGGCGTTTGTATTGGAAAAAATACGGGGGCTGCCTGAATGGAAGACGCTGATTGATTTTCTTTCCACCAAAATATGGCTGCGATACACATGACCAAGATTGCCACCCAAGCAATTAACCGAGGACTTAAGTTCCACTTGAATTTTTCCTGCCTACTTTGCTGAACAGGTGCATGAACCGGATGCGTTACTTTGGCCGCAGTGATATCAGAAAATGCTCGGCCCACGTCACCAGCTGTTTGCCAACGTTTTTCTGGCGTTCGTTCTAAGGCCCGCAATACCACTTCATCAAGGCGAACATCAATATTCACACGATGCGATGGTGGCTCGAAACGCCCGAGCGGTAATTGACCGGTCAGCATCTCATAAATAACGACACCCAAAGCAAAAAGATCCGCCCTATGATCAATACCATTTGATTTCGCCACCTGTTCTGGTGCCATATACGCCGCAGTCCCCAGCATTTGGTCGCTACGAGTCAAATTTTCACGGCCCGTTTCTCCGCTCATTTTCGCCAAGCCGAAATCAGCGATGCGTACCCGTCCACTCGTATCAATTAGAATATTTTCTGGCTTAAAATCACGGTGCACGACGCCTTGCTCGTGGGCATAGGCCAGGGCATCACATAATTGTGCGACGACCCGCAGTGTTTCGCCAGGACTAAAGCTGCCGGTGCGCATGGCTTGACGCAAATTCGCGCCATCCACATATTCCATCACCAGATAATGCCAGCCTTTTATTTCACCAATATCGTAAAAAGACACGATGTGCGGATGCGACAAACGAGCAAGCGCTAAACCCTCACGGCGAAAACGTTCGGTGAATGCGACATCTCGACCCAAACGCGGATCGAGTAATTTCAGTGCCACCACCCGATCAAGATGTGTTTGTCGCGCTTTGTAGACTGCGCCCATGCCACCTTGGCCCAATAACTCGAGCACTTCCAAACGTGGAAAAATATCGACTAAAGCGGAAGGCGTCGGTGGGATCCACGCTTGCCCTGACAACTGTACAGTGCTGTCACCTAAACCAGCTGTTAGCAGCGCCTGCGCACGTTGTTCATGATCTGGTGACGAGGTGCTCATAACTTACTGCGGGGTTTCCAAAGATAGGACCGAAAGATTTAAGGATGAATCAAGAGTTTGAGCCGTACTACCGTAGGTCAACGCCAAAGAATTGATCGGCAAATGAAAGGAAACGCCAAACAGACCATCAAACATAGCGACATCCCTTTTTATGACTAAGGCTCGTTGGTTATTTAATAGTATATGTAGCACCAAGCTGCCAAACCATATTTGTCTTATTCCCTCGGTGAATACCATAGGGACCACCAAGCGAGTTCCACCTCATTGAAAGCAACTCGTCATTTTTAAACACTGATGGATAGTATTGATCCTACGACATTTCTTGACCATCATATGCTCTACAAACGATGAATTTTATACGATACAGATCGTTGTCCTTTTTAAATGCTTCGTCCAGCAAACGTTCGTTCGGCAACAACTGCGCATTTATTTGATCGATGATTTTCATCGCCTGGGAATAATTCATGCCGATTTTAATCCGCTCAAACTCTTCGATAAAAGACTTTCCCGACTTGCAAAGCGGTCGTTAACACAGCCCGACAGCAACGCCATGGTGATGAAGATCAGGTATTTCATGTAACTCTCACTTGGGATCAACTCACTTTTTTAGTTATTTTCTAAGTCGCTTAAGTTTCAGAAACTAAAAGCGAGACCGGCAACCGCCGTAACACCTTGTAATTCTCTGCGTGCATCGCCATTACCGCCCCACAGTCCTAATACTTCTATGCCGACATCCAGCTGTACGTTAACCTGAGTCCACCACGAATCGCGCCAAAATAATCCTATTTCATTACTCACCAAGAGTGCACTGCCATCAGCATCCGCATATCCCAGATAACCCTGGGTTAATACGCCAAAATGCTCATTGAAGTCGAAATAATCCAAGCTTCCGACATTAACCGCCCAGGAATTTTCACTCTGCAGATACCCGAGTGTGAGCATTTGACGGTCAGATTTCAGACAGTTTGGAATCTGCATTAGTTCCTGCTCATTGCGTGCTTCTTGCCAGCTACTCGGAATTGACAAAACTACATCGGCGCGGTAATTCTTGTCACCGTGATCCGTAATTCCCAGGGTTAATCTTCCACCCAAGGTGAAATTCGAACGCGACTTATCCTGCGTCAACGGCGCAACGCTTTCTTCTGACGTTGTTTCATTTTGAACCGCAACTACTGACGTCACTTCCGCCGCCATAGAGCAATTGATGAGGAAGACGCCAAACAAACACAGGTATTTCATGCGAGCACTCATAGAAAAGGGGTGACAACCTATGATACGGGATTTCTTTCGCGTGGTTACAGAGCAATTTTAAGTGCCCTGCAGTGCGAGTAGAAGCTCACCCAATTCCGCATCAACCGCGGCGGGGGTAGCTTCGACTAAGGTATCAGCAACTTCACAACGCAAACAGATGCGAAAGCGCTCGCGCAGGCGAAACACCGCTACTTTCACGGCTCCTTCACTCATACCTAGTTCCACGGCTGCAGCTGCATAGGCTTCCGCTTCACCATTTTGTTCCAGGAATCGCTGTAAATATTTATACTTTAATTGTGCTGATGACGACTGTTGTTCACGTTGCAAGCGATCCTGAGCCCGCTGCAACAACGTCGTTGCCCACAGCCGATCAAATAATTGCTGCGGATTATTGCCGTTATTAACCTGCTGCTGCTCGGCCTTCGCTACTACCGCATCATCCTGAAGTGACGCCAACGCTCGACCTCCACCACGTTTACTCGCCTGCAAAGCATCATGCCGATCAGCCAAATGATGATCCAAACAACTCAGCAACCAGCTGCGAAATCGTCCACGCTTACGATCAACCTGAGCAATTCCGCTATGCTCAATTAAATGTAACCAAAAATCTTGCACCGCATCATCTGCATCACGCCAACCGCGATGTTGAGCATGCGCGCGTAAAACATCCCAATACGCACGGCACAACCAATCTAACGCGGCACGTGCTTCAGGCGAAGTCCCTGACGCCAACGCCACCTGACTCCAACGAGTCACGGCGTTAACCTGGTTGGAATTTGAATTAATATCTGTGGTCACGACAAAACCCTAACGTTACCATTGTATTCCCCAAGTGACTTGCAGCTAAAATCGAACTAAGCAGAAGGCCATCTTTGACCGGTAATCTACCTGCTTGTTGCCCTTTCTTTGGTTGCCATGCTCCTACGTCTGATCCGTATCTGTCAGCTCTCAATGTTGGCTTCAACTCTGATCATTAAGGACCTCTCATGGAACCAACCCGTTACGATCTCGTTGTTATTGGTTCAGGACCGGCAGGCAGTACGGGTGCCTTGATGACTTCGTATTTCGGAAAAAAAGTTGCCCTGATTGAACGGGCCAAGTCTGTCGGTGGAGCTGGGATCAATACGGGCACCATTCCGAGTAAGGCTCTGCGTGAAAGCGCGCATATGTTATCCGGCTGGCGAGCGCGAAAATTAGGCATCAATGCCACATTGAATCAAAAAACCACGATTGATGAAGTCGCCTATCACGCGACCCAAGTGCAACAGGCATTGCGTGGTATCTGCCAAACCCGTTTGAGCGAAAGAAAGGCGGAATTAATTATTGGCGATGCCTCCTTTATTAAATCGAACGTACTGCAAGTTGTCGCGCCAGATGGCACCATGCGTTTATTGCAGGGCGATAAAATTCTGATCGCCACCGGATCATCGCCAATGCATCCACCTGAGTTTCCTTTTGACCATCCACGTATTCATGATTCGAATGAGATATTAGAAATTGACCAATTGCCGAGTAAATTAATCGTGGTTGGCGCTGGGGTTATTGGCGCAGAATATGCCTGCACGTTTGCTGAATTAGGAATTGAGGTTCATGTTGTAGATGGCCGCGATAGTTTACTCGGATTTCTTGATCAGGACATTTCCAGCACCATTCAACAGGCGATGCAACGTCGCGGAATTACTTTTCACTGGGGTGAGAAAGTAACCGCCTGTAACGCGCCAATTTCGGGCGATGTGACCCTGACTTTATCCTCTGGCAAAACACTGACCTGTAGTGATGTCTTAGTCGCCGCCGGACGTAGCAGTAATACTGAAACCCTCCATCTTCCCACCGCAGGCATAACCCCTGGGAAACGCGGGCTCATAACCGTCAATGAATTTTATCAAACTGAAGTTCCCCATATTTACGCCGCAGGTGATGTCGTTGGACCACCCGCACTCGCGGCAACTGGAATGGAACAAGCCCGCGTCGCC
>SYDV01000005.1 GCA_005801395.1 Planctomycetia bacterium
CCAATGACCCCTGCACCATAAATGGTAATCGACTGCGGCATAACGCCCATGGTAAGAATTGTATCACTGTCAAAAATACGCGGGTGATTAAAATCAATTGTCGATGGCCGATGAGGGCGGGAGCCCGTGGCGATAACAAAGTGATCAGCCGTAAAGGATTGAGTCGTGCCAACGTTATCACGCACCGAAATAGTTTTCGCATCAGCAAACCGCGCATGTCCGTTAATAATACGGACTTGATTCCGATCATAAAAAGTGCTGCGCATCGAGACTTGTTTACGGATAACACTTTCGGCATTACGTAACAGTTGCGGAAAGGTTATTTCCACCTGGTCAGCGACATGCTGCAATAACGGATTATTTTTTAGCTCTAATAAACGCTGAACCGAATGTCGTAAAGCTTTACTCGGAATCGTTCCCCAATGCGTACAACCACCGCCAACATCGCGGTAGACTTCAACTAAAGCGGTTTTTTTACCATTCTTTGCCGCCTGCATCGCGGCACCTTCTCCGCCTGGACCACTACCAATTACGATAACGTCAAAATGAGCACTGGTCATAACCGCGGACTCCTAAAGTCATATCCACACTAGTCGCTCGTCGCGGTAGCGCCATCCTGCAACATCGTGTTGAATTGCGCTACTATTCCTTACCGGTTCGTGAAGCCAGCGAAACAAAATCAATCAATGACGAACTCATCCGTCCTTAAATGCAAAGCACATAATCAATTATCGGTAACCGCGGCGCCATGATCACAAGATCGCGCATTACCTTACAACAATCGTCGTTTGGTGTGGTGTAGTTACTCGGTTGGCACGATAAAAAAAGCCGCGTCTCGATCAACAAACAACCACATGGTTTCACCAATAATTACTAAACCTGGATCATCGCCACTGGTAAATGCCAACTTGGTGCCAGTCAGGTGTTGCAAAGCCGCCACTCCCGTACGCCAAGTTGCTCCGGCATCATCACTACGCAGTAATCCTTTAGCTGGGTGCAAAACGTAAACTCGCTGAGCAACATGCGGATGAGCAATGCGAGCAAGTGGAATAAAGACTTCAGTACCAAATCGTTCTGATGACAAAACCGAAGTTACTGTTTTTTCTTCAATTGCAGGAGCCGTTGCTGACGCCGGTGGCAATAATAATGGATCCTGCCATGCCAATCCAGGAACGTTGATTTGCCACAGATGGGCGGCCAATCGTTTGGCAATGGCGCCGGGAGTTTTTGCTTCTTGTTCGGCCGCCACGACAGCGGCACGTTCGGCTTCAATCTTTTGCATATATTCGGTACGCAGCGTTACGATGTTCTGCTGAAGACGAGCCCCTGGAATTTGCAAACGAGCCAATTCCTCGCGCGCCGTTACAAAATCATCTTGCGCAATGACTTGATCAACACGCAATAATCCACTGACCGCCAACACGGCGGCGTCATTCGGATTAGTCACCGTTATTTCAACACTGCGCTGTCCCACCAAGAACATGACCAGACCCCAAGCAAAACTGAGCACGACCACCACCACCAGCACCACGGCAGGAACGGTAAGTCGACGGGGCGTTGCAACTGGCACAGGGACGTCAGCACTCATGTCGGGGATTCCATGTTGCCAGCCACAATTGCAAGCGGGCAAGCGAGTAACCGATCCAGGACAGTTCTGCAGTAATACACGACCTCGTAATGAACGGTAAATAAAACTCGCTGATAAGCCCACTATTTATCGGTCATTTAGCCAATAATGAGAGCGCTTTTAGCGAACCCCAAAGCGAACGCTTAGCGAACAATGCGTACCAAATACTTCACTTCACCGGTGTAGGATGAGATCTGATTTCGCCCATTAGCGCCGCCGCCGCCAACCAAACGAATGCCCCTGCGATTCGCAATTCGTAAACTCAAGCCGATTACATCTTCTTCTAAGGTGTACGAGAACGGTTTCTCGGCCGTGCCAGCCTCAACTAGGACGAGCGGCTTTTCTTCGTTTCCACTATCAACAAATAATTGCATACGATTCCCCTCAGCGCTGTCAGCTGCATCGGGACTTTGATTGAGCGCTTCCTCTGCATCGGGATTTTGTCCCGACCAGGTACCTGACACGTATTGAAAGATAAGCACGGTGCCAGCCTTGAACGATCCCAAGGTGTAACCCGAATTAAATGATGAGGTAACGCGCACCGCTTTGGCTCCCGACATATCAACGCGTTGCGCTTCTTTTTTCACTGCCACTACCGTTGTTTTCCCATGTCCAATCAATGGACCGGTCTTTTTTGCCAATGCCGCAGTTACCGAGGCCAGTGTACCGGCGGCGGTGAAATATGCTTTGGCCCCCTCATTTTCGGGATCGACCTCCAACACCAATTTCCATAATTCTTCAATAACTGTTGGCTCGGCTTTGGCACCCTCTCGTTTAATGGTTGCCAATATATTGCTGACCGCTTTGTTGCGTTCTTTCACTTCGCCATCTTGATACGTACGCTCAATTTTCTCTGCTGCCTTATAGTATTTTGCTAATTCATCATCTACCGCATCGGCAGCAAAAACACTCATCGTAAAAGTCATCGCTATGACCGTGATGATGAGACTAAAATTATTTCGTTTCGTTTTCATTTTTCGATTCCCAAGCCAAGTAAATCTGTCGGTTTCGCATCTAAGACTTTTAACACCTCTGCCAATGTCCCTGCAGTAGTAAAAAAAGCACGCGCCTCAACATGCTCACGGTCGAGCATTAATGCGGCACGCCATGCTGCCATGGCACCTGGTGCATCGTTACTTTTGGTTCTGTTTTTCGCCAAGTTACTCAAAGTCACCAAACTTTTAGCCTTTACCGCGTCAATTGCCTGATCCCGTGTTATCTTCAATTTCGTCATTGCGTCATTAAAGCGTAGGGCTTCTCGGTCGACCGTTTCTGCGGTCTGACCAGTGACGAAGGTGAACAATAGCAACGAACCACAACAGATTTTTTTAAGCTTTGGAAACATAAGAGGTCCATAAACGAAGGAGCGGGGAGAATGTTCAGCGGAATCTAAGTTCAAGCAGGTAACCGGATATGTTCTTTCACCTCGACAGACTGAACAAACGCGGACAAATGTGACATTAACTAGCCATCCGTGCAGTTCCCGAATACCTTGCACCATACCCGCGCCCTCTCTTCACACTGGAGTCAGGGAAAAATCGGCGTATTAATTTAAAGCATGATATTGCGCAGAAAATTAAACGTCCGATGGCTGTCAGATATCATGCCCACGGCGACCGAGTCATGTCTACAAAAACTCGCCGTTAAACACACCGTCAAATAACCGCATGACACGCACCGAATCGCCATCACTTCCAACACTACCCCAGTATTGCTGCGCAATCATCACCAACGAAAAAGAACATCTATTACTACAACTTAGGCCAACGACTTCACGTCACGCACCAGGGCAACTGACGTGCTTCGGCGGACGCCGCGAAAAAAATGAATCGATGGAGAGCTGTCTACAACGTGAATTGACCGAGGAGCTGAAATGGACGCCAACGTTGTATTCATTTGCCTGTGATTTATGGCAAGGCGATACTTTTATTGCCCGTTTCTTTTACTGCCATTTATTCAGCACAACACCAATAACTACTGAACGCGGCCACATTGCCGTTTGGACGCCCGCTAGTTGTCTCGCCGGATTACCCATGAGCCCATGGCACGCTACGGTTTTGCACGCGATTTCTAAAGGTCAAATCCGCGTCGAGGTTTCCGAGTAAAAAATTGCATCCCCCTGATGACTAATCCGAAGCTGAGCAAAACCACTACCATCCTTTAGCTTCCCTGCTTCATCAGCGAAACGCATAGCTAATTTGGATGATTTATTCCTGTCTTTTATACCTATCGACATATTTCATCCACAAACATGCATGAGAGTTTACTTCGACCAACCATTCCAAACTTGTATCGTCTAACGTCACCTGCCTCGTGCCAATAGATCGACTATCGCCAAATGCTCATTTCTCGTCATATTCTTGCCATGACGATTACGGCGGTTCTAGCTCTGTGGCGTTTAGATCGTTATCAAATGATGGCGCAGCCTGAATGTGGCCTATGCGCATAGCCTTTGTCACTCCAGAATATCCCAATTGCGGCCCGTCTTTTGGCATTGGTGCTTATGTCGCCCGATTAGCCCAGGATTTCACCGACCAAGGTCATGCCGTGTTAGTTCTTGTCGTATCGGCATCTGGTTGGTGGGTCGGACATAGCGATCACGTACAACGAATCAGACCACTTCACTGCCCAGGCGTGTTACGCCCTTGGATGAGTCAGGGTTGGATTACGCGTACGTTAGATGAATTAGCTCCTGACGTTGTTGAAATTCCTAATTGGGGTGGATTAGGCGCCTTTCTACCCAAACAATGGCCCTTAATAACCCGTTTATCTACCTCCATCCAGCACATGTCGGTTGAAAATACTATAAGTCGCCACTTACGGCATCGCCATGCACGTTTGGAATGTGCATCGGTTAAACGTGCCGATGTGGTGATTGCCAATAGCCGCACCATTGCCCATGCCTGTGCTCCACTGTATCGCCGCATGGCTGACTACGTTATTCCACATGCGTTTTCCTTACCTGACGAGCCAATCATTCCGCAAGGCAATGATATTCTATTTGTTGGACGGTTAGAGCACCGCAAAGGGATTGATATTTTATTACGTGCTTGGCCGATTGTTAGTTCTTCATTTCCACAAGCCACGCTCCATGTAGTCGGACTAGATCGATATCACCTGGCGAATAAATTACCTCCCGCCTTTACCGCTCGCTTGCGCCTTCATGGACATCTTGGCCCAGATCAATTGAACGCCTTACGGCAGAAGACTTCCGTTCAAGTTATTCCCTCACGCTTCGAGAGTTTCGGCTTAACGGTGATCGAAGCTTTTGCCCATGGCCAAGTCGTCGTTGCAGCTGATTGTCCAGGTTTAGTCGAAACCGTTAACAATGCCGGATTCACTTATCCAGTTGAAGATCCACAAGCACTTGCACAAACATTATTACACGCACTTAATAACTCAGATTTGCGTCAAACCTACAGACAACGTGGCAACAAAGAATTAAATACACGCTTTGCGCCAAAAATTTGTCGCGAGGCAACCCTGGCCGCTTACCAAGATGCTCGGATGCGCGCACGTCGCCCAAAAATCACCTTACCGCCTAAATAATGTATTCTTTATCGCTATATTACTGGAAAAAGGCATATTCACGGTCGACGACGAATGAGGATACCGGCCGACACCGCGATGTGCTGCTCAAGTAATAATCGCGGCCACGGATCAGCTCGATAGGGTGGCACATCAACCCACTGATCGACAAAACCAGTACCTGGTTCAACATCAATGATTGCCAGTTCATGCCCCTGACGTGATAAACGCTCTGACAACGCCTCTAAATCCTTCTTACGCATTAAAATAGTCGGTCCATGCGTTATCGTATCGTCATTACTTCCACCATTAAATTCCAAGGTATGCACAGCAAAACCACCTGGGCGCAAACACACCAGTGATTGTTCAATAAAACGCAGGGAGTGCTCTAAGCTGCCTAGATGCTCTAATGCACACGCAGACCATACGAAATCAAAATTTATTAAATTAGCTGGAATATTATTCATGTCCGCGGTCTGAAATTGAACCAATCGATCAAGAGTCTCATTGGCAACAATGTGCGGTTGTCGCAAAACGTTTAATCCATCAGCGTGTTGTTGATAATTAATCCAACCATCACGCATGCCTTGCGTCACGGATTGATCCGTTGCCGTTACCTGTATTCCTCTACTCGCAAAAACGGCAGGCAACAATTCACGGCCAACGCCAAAGCCAAGGGCTCGTTTGCCCGCCATCAACATACCGCAACGCTCTAGCGCAGAGAGTATATAAACATATTCCCATTGCTTACGGCGAAAACTTGGGGACTCGTGCAATTCAGCACACCAACGATGGTAGTTTGGAGTACGAAAATGTTCCTCACGACACAGCAATGACGTCGATCCAAAGGTTGGGTTATCTGGTAATCGCTGATCTGGTTGACCGCACAACGTGCGCGCGATGAGTTCCTGATTCGACTTCAGATAATCGGCACGCCACGAAAATCGCTGCCACCAACGAAGCTGCTTGAGCCCTGGCAACGAGCGCAACAAAGAACGAAGTCGAGGATGCATAGCTGCTTTATCTGATGGGTTTCCGGTCTATCAACACACAAAATAAAGCCGTAAATCGTTTCACACTCGGAGAAACATCTGCTTATGTTCAACCAATATCCACTTCACTGAGCTTTGTGATAAATAACAAATTGATCTTCTCGATAGTGTGGGACCAGGGAGAACAATACCCGGAATAGCCAGTTCAATCCCTTACGTCGCTCGTAAAATAGCGCTTTATTGAAATAGAATCCCTGCCTCTTCACGATAAGACCAACATGTTTTCCGAGCACTTCCAGTTCGCATTTATCGTATAATCGCGCATGCGCACGCCAATCATTCCGGATAAATATAATCGAGTTTTCCAAAGCCTCATAATTACTTTTCCCTTTTAACAATCTGCCAATAGCGCCAAAACTTGATACGTTTGGCGTTGTTATGAGCACGGCGCCTTGTTCGGTCACATGCTCGGCAATGAACCGCAAGAACGGAAGCGGATTAATGAGATGTTCAATGATTTC
>SYDV01000078.1 GCA_005801395.1 Planctomycetia bacterium
CAAAATATTAACCACAGAGTTCACAGAGCACACAGAGAAAATACATTTCCCATCTCTGTGTGCTCTGTGAACTCTGTGGTTTATACGGTCTAAGAACAGACTTGGCACTGATGTTGCCCGTCCGCACACAAACGTACCCACAGGAAAACCTGAAGCGTCATCACTCTTATGATCGTCGGCGCAAATCATTACCTTCCTTGCGCGTCTGTTTCGCTTGTTCTTGATGACTATAACGTTCCTCACCTGGCCCCCAGGGATCAGCATGATTATGATAGCCATTTACTTCCCAAAATCCGCGACGGTCATGCGTCATTAATTCAAAACCATTAACCCATTTCGCGCCTTTCCACGCCCACAATTTGGGAACCACGACGCGCGCTGGGCCACCGTGTTCGATATCTAATGGTTCACCGTCGGCTTCGGTTACGACTAAGGCGTCATCGTCGAGCACCGCCGCTAAATCCGTGTTGGTGGTATAACCGCCATATCCATGTTGCATCACATGTGTGCAATCAGCGTTTGGAACGACTAAGGCTAAAATATCCCGCACGCGATATCCGCCCCAAATAAAATTATATCGCGACCACGTGGTCACGCAGTGCATGTCAGCTTGAACACGAATAAATGGCAGTGAGCAGAGTCCCGCCCAATCAATTTCTGTCGGCGTGGCACAGGCTCCCCAAATACGCATACGCCATTGATCGGTGCTGACCTGCGGCGTTGGACCATAAGTTAACACCGGCCATTTAGTGGTTTCGGTTTGGCCATTCGGTAAGCGCGGTTGATTCTCTGGATGCGTTCGGATGCGCTCGACATGATTATTCATAGAATTCACGGTGCGTGCACTTCCGTATCTGGAACACAAATTAAAAAAGGTTCTGCCCACTGTGCGACATCGGTTAATGACCACACCACGCGCTTTGCTTCCGCTGGATTTGCGATGCGTGCTAAACGTAATCCTTGTTCAGCGCCGGTTAATAACCGCGCTGGGCCATCTCCACTTTCCTCAATTGGTGTATACACCGCTGGAACTGGGCCTTCGCGCCAACCAGTGACGGCACACCAATGCCAACCATCTTCTAATTGTAATTTGATCGCGTCGACCTGCCGACCTGGACCCGTTTCGCTAAACGTCGCCATGACTGGTTCTTCAAGGTTGTCATTTGGTTCAATATCAATGTACATGGGATGATTCCGACGCGGTGACGAGTGGCGGTAAAGCTTGTAGCGGATTTCCTAACAAGCTGAAGCCAAGTGTTTTCCAGGGCTCCACACCACGTGTAGCGCGCCCTAGGTGATTCTTATAACGTTTATGTTGCCAAAAATATTGCCCAGGAACCGCTGCAATCATGGCGCCTAATAAATCCATGGAGGCTTGAACCAGTGCCGCTTCGTCACCTGCATTGCTCGGCAACGGACGACCAACCATTAATACAAATTCACCAGCACGACGACGGTAACACAAGCCAGGAACAATCGGCACACCACCACGCTTTGCAAAAAAGCTTGGACCTGAATGACAAAACGTTTCGACACCCATAAAAGTTGCGCGCACACCTTCTTCCGGCGATGGGCCTTGATCAGCCATTAATCCCACTGGCACTCCACTGCGTAAAGCGCGTAAAACTTGTACCGCAGTGGTGCGATCACCTTTTTGCGTCAGCAAAACCGTTACCCCCAATTTACTACGTTGCACGTTAGCCATTTTATCAATTTCTGGGTTATGCTGGGCTTTGGCATAGACATATAATTTTGGCACAAAACGCGTCAAACCATGCGCACCTAAATCCCAATTTCCCAAATGTGGTGTCAAAAAAACACAACCGGGATTTTTCATCATCACTTGTCGTAGCCAAGTTGGACTCGCGACGGTCAAATGTCGTTCGCCACCGTCCACGCCTCCGACCGTCCACAATTCGATAAACGATGCGCCCATACTAGCAAACGAACGTCGCACGACCGCTCGTCGGACGGAACCGCGCAAGCCTATAGATTCGCGAATACAGGCGCTGGCAACCTTGCGCCTAACTCCTAAATAAAATGTCAGCACTCCTAAACTACCGCCTACTCGACTCGCGGTATCAACGGCCATTAGCGACAATAAACGCAGCAACGGCAGTATCAGCAAGCGGTTGAGCATGGCGAACAGACTCTAGTCCCCATGCTCAAATTGCACTGATGGTTCCTGCCACCGTCCCAGTGCGATCGCGCAGAACGAGCAACTCTACGCTGCGACCCTGACACTATGATCGGATCACATACCCAACCATCATGCTTCTTATGCCGGATTGAGGATGACCTTGTCAGAATGTGTCTGACCGCTACGGTCCCCGGCCCGAAAAAGGCCGCCTTAGCGGCGAGGAGCGACACCATGGCTATGAAACGCGTTTGGATTGAAGAAGGCTGCATCGTCTGCAATGCCTGCGAAACCACCTGCCCTGAAGTCTTCAACGTCACTGAAGACAGTTGCACGATTCGCGCTGATGTGCGCGTGGATGGCAAAGACACCACTAATTTGACGGAAAAAGCCCTGTTAAAGGGCAAGCTCGGCGAAGAATTAGCCGACCAAATCGAAGAAGCCGCCGAAGGCTGCCCAGTCGAAGTCATTAAATTCGAATAAAAACCTAAATTCGTACTGAATTCGTACTTACTGGCTCCAGGGTCACGGCGTAAACCGTGAACCTTTTTGCGTTTACAACATAACTTGCGACAACAAAGACTGATAACAAAATTAGTCCTCAAGTCCGTTGGCATGTTGCCGTCACTATAGGTAACCATGGGGCTCTCCTGGAATGAGGTTATTATGGAAATTAAAGGTGATTTTCGTCCGGTAGATCCGGCAATGCGAAAACGGCAAGCGGACGCCGCTGCTGGCCGCAGCACGCCGTCGTCTGACGTGACCCCTCCACGCACCGATGCCGTGATTTTGGGCGAAACCAGCCCACAAGCCATCGCTCGCTATGTGGAGTTAATTAAAGCAATGAACCCAGCCGACCTGCATCGGGTCGAAGAACTACGCGCCCGCATTGCGGATGGCAGTTTCACCGCCTCTCCAGACGAACTAGCCGGTCCGCTTAGCGACCTGCTAGATCGCGGCGAAGTCTGACGGTCATTGTTATGTCACTCCTTCGGCACGGATGCTGTTTGCTCCTGCTGATGGGTATTGCCCATAGTGCTGAACTGACGGTCTTAGAGGCCGGCAGTTCGGAGCAATTAACCGCCCTGGGTAACGAAGCGCTGATGCAAGGGCGTTACGAAACCGCCATTGAACATTATCGACGCGCACTGACCGTCGATAAAACTTCGTTTCAAGCCACCTTTAATCTGGCACTCGCTTATCAAAATTTAGACAAGGATAGCAAGGCGAGCCGTTGGTACGATGAAGCATTAAAGATTAGTCCTAAACACGCAGAAGTGCTGTGTAACTTAGGATACCTCTCCTTTCGTGCTAAAGATTGGGTTCAAGCCGAAGAACGTTTTCTACTCGCTGCGCGACAAGCGGCGGGATCCACTGGTGCCGCTGATTATTGGTCCAACGTTGGCGCCGCGCGGGAAAAACGGGAACAATGGACTGAAGCTCGTCGCGCCTATGATGAATGCCTGTCATTGAACAAAGATCACTTTGGCAGCCATTTCAATGTTGGTACATTATATTTAGGTGCTCTCGCAGATCAGCCCAAAGCGTTAGAGAAAGCCGAGGCCGCATTAACCAAGGCGCGCGACTTAGCCCCTTCGCGCGCCGAAGCTTGGGTTAATTTAGCCTTATGCCATGAACGGATGGATAAAGCCGAAGCCAAAGACGATATCAATAAAGCGGTCGAGGTTGCCAGTCCTACTTACAAACCACATGCCCTATGGAATCGCGCATTA
This sequence comes from Planctomycetia bacterium, assembly GCA_005801395.1. Next base: position 3,871 of record SYDV01000078.1, read on the forward strand.
TTTTTTGATCGTCAACGTCCACCACAGCGTTTGGCCATGCGCGATGATTTACAAGCGGTCCTGGTGCTTGAGCCGCATTATCCTGGAGCCAACGGATTATTAGGCGCCTATCATTTTGCGATTGGTGAATTTGATCAAGCAGCCGTTCTCCTTAATCGTGAAGTCACGGGCGATCATTTTGACGCACATAATACCATAGACGTCGAAGCACATTATTTACTCGCGATGTTACATACCGATCATCGCCCTGATTCGGTAAAAGCATTAAGTCACGCGTCAGCCTATTATAAACTACGACCAGACAGCGCAAAAATTCAAGAGTTACGTCGACGCGCCTTGCGCATGAGCACCACGTTTACCACCACGTCGCTAAACAACGCTCATAACACAAACAACACTCCGAATCATCAAATAGAACACCATAATTCAGCCACGCCAAAAACACTTGATGGACATGCACCTCATGTCCATACGCCAGAAAAGAACCACAGCGCACCTAATTCGCACCCCACGCCTGCTGCTGCCCCCGCTGCGCATCACTGATTCACTTTCAAACGCGCAGCTATTTTGAGGAGTTTCCATGGCCGCATGCACATTTACTTATGCGGATCCACATGCGCCATGCCCACATGCCGCGATAGATGGTTCGTCCTACTGTTTATGGCACAATACCACCATCATTAAGAGCGATCCGTATGTACGTGATTTGCTCAAACGTGCCGACGCATCAACGCAAGGCGACCTCGCTGGATTTCACCTCGCTGGTTTATCATGGCCCAATGCAAAGTGGCCATTGCGCAATTTAATCCATGCAGATTTACGAGATGCTCACTTAGACGGTGCGGACTTAAGCGGCGCAGATTTAACCTCCGCTAATTTGAAACGCGCAAGTCTAATGCGTGCAGATTTACGCGGAGCGCAACTGTGCGGTGCAGATCTTAGTCGCACAAATTTATCACAAGCGGACTTACGTGATGCCAATTTAAGTGGCGCACATTTATCCGGCACCATTCTGAATGGTTGTGATTTACGTGGAGCAAATTTAGCTGGTGCACATATCGTTGATTTTTGCTGGAATCGCCGCACTCGTTTTGCCGGTGTTAAAGGATTAGAAGCACAACAAACCAGCTCTAATTATGGTGATCCCACACAAGCTTTCCCTGCGCCGCTGGCAATGGCAGACCACAGTGACAAAGAACCGTCTGCATTAAACGACCCCGATCCAGCTCAGGAAAAAACGCACGTCTACGCACCTGTCATTACTGGTTTTATTACACCTCAACAATCACATGTGCCGACCCCGAACACTCCTGAGATTTCTCCTGAAGTAACAGTGTCATCATGGCGATCGCGCATCGCACTGGCCGCATCTTTGACCATTGCTTTGGGCGGAGCGGGTTTTGGCTATTGGGGTTGGTCGCGCGCTCAAATCACAAAGTCACCAAATAATAACAACACTCATTTAACCATTGAAGTTGCCAATCTGCAGCAGCAACATGAAGCCGATCTCAGTGAAATTATGCGCCTGCAAGAGAAGCTGCGTGAAAATTCCGATCAATCAACCAAAGCCAAACAAGATGCTGCCGTTGCCAGAGCACAAAGTGACAGCATGCGCTCCGCATTACATGCGAGCGAAAATGACTTAATACGCCTACATACAGCGCATGACCAAGTTGTTATTTTAGAACAAAAAATAGTTCAGTTGACGAACCTCAACACCGAGTTGGCAAAAAACAGCGCCCGCGAAGCCGATATTGGTCGGATTTTAGTCAACGGCGTAGATCAGCTGCGCGACGCAAATAACGGCCTAACCAAAGAGCGTGATCAACTCGCCATTGATCGCACGCATCTCACGTCGGTTGAAAATGAACTCGCAAAATTGCGTGCCAATTTTAATAAATTAAGCCACGAACGGGACACCTTACTGGCAAATAATCAGCAATTAACTGGCGACCTTCAATCTGCCACGCGCGATATCGAACGCTATCTTGCACGAGTTAATGCCACTCATTTGCAAGATTATCTCACGGGTGACAATAACACGGTTCCTCTGCTTGCCATACAAGCTGGTAAACCATTAGCCCTGACTGGTGATTATTTACTGACTTTGCGAGTCGATCATGGTTCGCAGCCAGAAACCGTTCTTACCAAAATTGTCGTGCAACGCCCCAACTCCGCCACGAATCCTGATATAACCGTGGTGTTATATGACGAACAACATCAACCGCTTCGTCGTTTAGCCTATAGTTTTCCGCACGTGGATACAGGTCGGCCATTTGTCGCATCAGCCACTGAAGTCGCCTGCGAACGGTTTCCCGCTTATGCACGTATCTACGTTACACCTGGGTTAGATGGTCTCTCTGCTAAACGTTAAATTTTTATTAGCCAAAATTGTTTTATAGCGAAAACCGAGACAAATAGTTAGCCATAAATTGAAAACGCGATGACAACACCAGTAATGGCGAGGATCCATGCCAACCACAGCCACCATGGTATCGGGCGAGCTGGTGGTTGGAGCGCTTGACTGATGGACGATTGGCGACTGGCGCTAATTTGCGCAGATCGTTTACGAGCTTCACCAAGGATCTGTTCGGATAATTTATTATCTCGAATCGGTATGTGGCTCAGGCCACCAACTTCACCACGACGTGCTAGTAAGGCATCATAGAGCACGCGCGAATCGCGGCGCTCGGCCTCGTCTTTGGCTTCTCGGTCAACAACCGAATAAATGTCTTCTGGTTCAGGCATAGTCGTTCGCATCAGGTGGTACGGGGTGTTATCGTTCCCGTTGCCGCTGACAATGCACAGATTCTGCACCATTTGTTTACGGTTTGGCTGGATTTGTTGGTGTCTGGGTCGATGCCGCAGGTGAAACCGACGTTTATGCAGGGAACGGCGGCGTGGTTACCACTACTGAACTAACCTCCCGTGAAATCCTAAACACCCAAAGCAATAACGACGCAAGTGCGCCGTTATTCCGTCGCATCGGCGTCTTATCTTTGTCCCTGAAAGCGTCGAACCTATCCCCATGCCCGGCAGGCATATCCAAAGCAAAGAGTGGTTCCGCTGAACTTAACTGACGGTCAGACGACCATGATTAAGATCACCGTCGTTATATCAATCCGATCAGGCGCAGCACATCCAAGCCAATAACGTACAGCATGAGCGAAGCGACCATCATTAAGCCGATCCACATAGCAATGTTACGCGCCCACGGCGCCAGTGGTTTGCCCGTCGCCGTTTCGATACCGAGAAACAATAATTGACCACCGTCGGTAATCGGGATGGGCAATAAATTAATCAGAAATAAGTTCAACCCGATCAGCGCCATTAATTCTAAATATTTAATAAAGCCAAAGCGTTCAACGCTGCCTTTAAGCATGCTAAAAATACCGATCGGACCGGTTAAGGATTTGTTGGGATCTAAGCCACCTTGCTCCGGTGATTGAAAAAATTTGGGGATAATTTGCAGCGTTTTCACGATCATCGTGTAGGCCGCTGTATTGGCGATGCTGAATGCTTCCGTCCAGTTTTCCAATTCGTAAATACGCATCGCCAACGGTTCGTGTAAAATAGCGACACCTGGATCACGCGGAGTCACGGTATGAGATATAGGATCATTTGCACCACGCATGACTTCCAGAGCATATTCACCTTCAGCCAAAGGCACCAAACCAATAATCCAATCCTTGGCGACAAGACCTTTTAATAAATTCGACCAACCTGCTTCGCTCATGGCCCGTGGTGACACCGTCAGGGAACTACCATCTCGAGTTGCCAGCGCCAAGACACCATCATTGGATGCAGTTACTTTACGACCTACTAAAGATTTTAATAAACTTGGCTGCACACCACCAGATAATTTATCGATTAACCCTGCGCTCTTTTCAAAATCCAAAGCCACGGCATCGACTTTGCTCACGGGAATCAATACGCGCGTTCCACCTGATACGGTGGCGACTTCAAAACTGCCGAGGTAATTAGCCGCGTTTTTCGGTTTGCCGATGTCGATAATCGCATCGCCAGGTTTAATGCCGGCGACCACCAATGGAGATGGCTTACCATCGAAAGTATCAGGTAACACGGGGACAAAACCAATGACTGGTTCAACTCCGGCACCTAATAAACGGCGACCGTGCACATCACGACCGCGAACACTGATATCTAATTCGACGCCATCACGCCACACACGCACAGCGATCGGTTTATCTGAAGCCAATGAAGCGCGCGTCTTCGCAATAAATCCAGAGGTGCCAGCCACAGGTTGCCCATTTACGGACACCACAATATCGCCCGGATTTAACCCAGCTACGTCATATCCTGGTGATAAAGTCCCGATGCGTACAGGAAAACCCGCCATGAAAAACGAATCGAGAACATTCCCCGCATAGGCCATCGTTACCGTTCGGGTTGATGATCCACTAATCGTTAGTGCGACCGTACTGCCCACATGTGGTTGCAATAAATCATATAATTCCTGGCCATTAACTTGCGCTGGCACTGGCGTGCCTGCAATTGCTGAAATATATTCGCCCACTCGCGGTCTATCCGCTGGTAACACGCCAGATGCTGCTACGGCATCAATAATCACGGTTCCTGCAATCGGACGAATACCTAGCGTTAATCGACCGTTGCTAAAATCAGGATCTGGAGCAACGCCTGGACCTTCGGCTGGCAAACGTAAAATTTGGGTTTTCCCTTCGGCATCACGGCGCTCCACATTCAACACAATGGGCTCACGGCCATTGCTGATAATAGCCATTTGCACCGAATCAAAATCGCGGGTTTTTTCGCCGTTAATACTTAAAATACGATCGCCTTGGCGCAGCCCTAAACGAACGGCGGCGCTCGGAATCGCGTTACCCTTAATGTCGCGAACTTCGGCCACCATCGCGCCAACGATAGGTTCAATGGTTGGCTTTCCATACCACGCAATACCCAATAAAATAATATAACTGCTGATCAAATTAAAGAGCACCCCGCCCAATAAAATTAACGCCTGCCACCACCACGTTTTCGACAAATAACTTTTCGGATCTTTTTTCGTTTCACCATCGACTTCACTAGGCAGATCTTCTTGCCCCAGCATTTTTACATAGCCGCCCAATGGCAGCAGTGACAACGCGTACTCGGTTTCACCAATTTGTTTACGAATAATGACTGGACCAAAACCAATGGAGAATCGATCGACACGAACTCCCGCCCATTTAGCAAATAAGAAGTGCCCTAGTTCATGAATGAAGATGACAAAGCCAAA
>SYDV01000079.1 GCA_005801395.1 Planctomycetia bacterium
CCATTGCCACGACCGGACGAATAGCGGGATCGCGTTCACGCATTTCCTTAAGCAGCGTCGGCATAAAACCATCACCACCGCGCGCCCAATAACGGTTAATGGTATTAACCTGCGAATTGGGGCCGAGCCCAACCAATACGCCGCCACCAGCCACCACAAAATGTTCAATCGCTGCCAAGCCTGCCGCATCGAGGGCAGGAATATCACCCAACACCACCACGCGATGACCCGCCAAGGTGCGTTCATCTAACAATCCTATGGGAATGCGTGTGACGCTAAATAAATCATTACCCGTGGCAGTCGGATCAAGCGCCGCCGCAACTAATCCAAGACTACCATCTAAATCTGTACCGCTGTCGCCTTCGACCAATAACACTGGTAAGTGTTGCTCTACCTGAATCGCCAGAGCCCGACGATCATCCACCGCTAATGGATCGCGTGCACCTTCAACCACACCTTCAATGACATAACTACCTGGATCATGAAAGGTATGTGTAAAAGTGACGCTTTTTTTCTCACCGACGATTAATTCCAATGACCGTTCAGCAACCGTTCGACCATTAACTAATAAACGAATAAGCGTGCCATTTACCGCACGTTTACCAACATGGGAAATCGTCATCTGAATCGACACTGGACGATCAACCGCAATTAGCGCGCGATCAATCGACAAAGCACTTACCGATACATTAGCATCAGGTGATTCTACCGTAGGGGCTAATAAAATAACATGCGGTCGCGCACGCGAACCGATAACCGCCTCGGGATTACCTAATAATCGACGACGCAAATCATCCCAACGTAAACGGTCATCGCTGCGCAAACCATCGCCTCGTCCATCATTCACCAACACAATTTCGGCCGCTGGATTCAGATGCCGAGTTAATTGCGCTAATCCAGCTTCACCTAATGCAGGAATATCGCTCGCCACAGCGGTCGGCTGCAATGAGCGCACCAAATCGCGCGCAGCATCCAAATCATACAACGGATCGGCAGGCGGACCACGCATGCGAGATAATGGTATAATGCTGATTTCGTCACCCGTCTGTAACGTATCAATATAGGATAACGCCAATTGTTTCACCACGTCGATTGCCACATCCGTGCGACCAGAACCACTGGAAACACCATCGTCGATTAGCACTACGGCGGCGGTTTTTCCGCCACGTATAATAATATCGCCGCTTCCACCACTACCTGTCCAACTCATATTAGGACGCATCAAGGCCAAGGCTAAGCAAACCAGCGCCAAAATGCGCAACAATAATAACAATAAGTTTTCAACCGACAAACTACGACGACGTTGTCGCAATAATGTCTGCAAAAAGCGCATCGCACCCCAATCCATTTGTTTCAATCGTCGACGATGGGCGATATGAATAATCACCGGCGCTGCTGCAGCAGCAAGTCCACCTGCGAGGGCCAAATTAAGTATTTCAATCATGACCGATTACCAACATAGAATAACTCATTAATACAAAAATAACGATTAATGACCTCATACCCGTGCGCCCACGTTTCGCGAAGTCGCCCCATATAATACGCGAGCTAATCCCAGCGCCAAATCTTCATTCGTACGTAATGTTTCGAGCTGCACCCCGATTGCATGACAGCCCTCTGCCAATTTATTTCGATGTTCACGCACCGCCTGTTGGTAATACGCGCGCACTCGAACCGCATCGAGTCGTAAACGCGGTTCATCTTCCATACCAATAAATTCCATCATGCCACTGAGCCCGAATTGTTCTTCTTGTGGATCTATGATTTGAAAAATACGGACGTCTTGCTTGCGATGCTGCAACAAACGTAGAGCCATGAGAAGTTTTTCAGCGTCATCAAAGGCATCCGTAATCAGCACCACTAAACCACGTCGTTTGAGTCGTGCCGCTAAATGCTCTAACACCGTTGATAACGCCGTTTCACCTCCGGGCTCACGTCGTTCAAGATGTTCCAACAAGGTCAATAAATGACCCATGGTCGATGCAGGCGGCAAATGCGTACGCACTTCCGTATCACATATCGCCAAGCCAACGGCGTCACTTTGACGCAACATCATAAAACCCAGGGCAGCCGCTAACCAGCGGGCATAATCTAATTTACTGACACCGGTTTGATGATGATTTTCCACGCCAGAACCATAACCCATCGAACCGGAGGCGTCTAAAACAATAGTCGCACGCAAACGCGTTTCTTCTTCATATAAGCGAACATCATAACGGTCGGTGCGAGCGTAAACGATCCAATCTAAGCGCCGTAAATCGTCCCCAGGTTGATACGGACGATGACCTGCAAATTCGACAGATAGACCACGATGAATCGAGCGATGTTGACCAACTAAAGCCGCTTCGACTGCCTGACGTGCCGCCACCCCCACCTTACTCAGGCGTTGCAGAATCTGTTCTTGAACGGTGTTCTGAAGCGACATGCGTTCCTAAATTATTGCGAAGGTGTCGAAAAAAGAGATGTGTATTCAAGTCGCAAGAAACTAAGTTGCTTTTGCTGCCTTCTTATCCGTTGATTGAGAAAAATGCTGAATTAAGCGATCTATGATGATATCGCTACTTAAACCGTTAGCTTGAGCCGCAAAGCTACACACAACACGATGGCGTAAAACCGGCTTAGCCAAGGCCATAATATCTTCGGTCGTTACATGAAAACGGCCATGCAATAAAGCCCGTGCTTTACCACCCAGGATAAGTTGCTGACCAGCTCGCGGTCCAGCTCCCCACTGCAACCACTTGGTCGCATCGGGCACATCTGTAAATCCTGGGCGCGTCGCGTGTACTAAATTAACCACATAGTCGTAGACATGATCTGCCACCGGCACCTGGCGAACGACATCTTGCAACTGCATTAATTCTCGACCCGTGAACATCCGATTGAGACGTGTTTTCGTGCCACCCGTCGTGCGACGAAGAATTTCAATTTCTTCACTTTTACTTGGGTAGCCAACTTTAACCATAAACATGAAGCGATCGAGTTGCGCTTCCGGCAAAGTGTAAGTGCCTTCTTGCTCGATAGGATTTTGCGTGGCTAATACAAAAAACGGATCGGGTAATTCATAAGTCCGACCGCGACACGTCACGCGTCGTTCTTGCATAGCCTCCAAGAGTGAAGCCTGCGTTTTGGGCGGAGTACGATTAATTTCGTCTGCAAGCACCATGTTGGCAAATAACGGCCCTTGTAAAAATTCAAATTGGCGACGTCCAGTTTCCGGATCTTCCTGAATAATATCCGTACCGGTAATATCTGATGGCATTAAATCTGGCGTAAATTGAATACGGCTAAAACCTAAATCCATGACTTGACCAAGCGTTTGCACCATCACCGTTTTTGCTAAACCAGGCACACCTTCGAGTAAACAATGGCCACGACAGAGCACGGCAAGGATTAATTGTTCCAATACTTCTCGCTGACCAACGATGACCTTCTGCATTTCATCCATTAATGCGGTTCGCGCTTCGGCCAGACGAGCGACCAATTGCGCTTCATCCGGGCGGGACGGAACGGTCGAATTACTCGTCATGGGCACGGAATCCATTGCAGGCTGACTGGCCATAGTTGGGCCTCCATAGTGATAACGGTAGCCGTATCGGGATGTGACAGCTGGGATGGATCGACTGGCAAGTCCGACGTCCGATGTCAAAACGACCGTATTTCTGGTGGATAAGTTAGATATAAAATGATGTGAAATAATAGCAAAACTTAAGCCACCATTAGGAACTAATCATCATAAAATGGATGAAAATCCTGTCTTCGACATCGGACATCGGACATCGGGCATCGGACATCGGACATCGGAGAAAAAGAAAACGAGACTCTTCCCCACACTAAAAAGCCATCCATCATACCGCCAATGTCTGACGATCTTGATGCGTGGATGACTGCTGCCCGTGATCATGGTGATCAAAATGCCTTCGCCATGGTCGTGGAAAAATGTCATCATTTGATTCGTGCCACTTTACTACGTGAAACTGCTGAACCAGAATTGGCGGATGAGATTGCCCAAGAAGCGTTGACACGAGCCTGGTCTAAACGCGATCAATATCGACCCGGAACCAGTCCACGCGCGTGGTTGTTAACCATTGCCCGCAGTCAATTGATGGAGCACCACCGACGCCAAGATCGCGATCGCCGCCATCTACGCGAATTAGTTCGACAAGAATTATTACGGCAGGCTCCGCAAGAAGTAGACACAGAACATCAGGCACGATTGACGGCACTCAAACACTGCTTAACTGAAATTGGTGAAGACCATCGTCAACTGATTGATTTGGTCCATAATCAAGGACTCACGAGTGACGCCGCTGCCGATGTATTAGGAATTAAAGCTCCAGCCTGTCGCCAGCGCTTGTCGCGGCTCCAGCGCATACTGCGCGAATGCGCGCAAAAAAGAATTGACGTTGGTCCATGACGGAGCCCACCCCCTCACCATTAGATGCACGTATTTCAGAATTAGCGACGGGATTTGCCTTAGGTGATCTGACCGAGAACGAATTGCGCGAACTCTATGATCTC
>SYDV01000080.1 GCA_005801395.1 Planctomycetia bacterium
AGTTCGCACACCAAGAGGAGCCAGGCGAACAGTCAACAATTGCGTGACGCTGAGGCTGCTTAGATTTCCTCACCATGCTAACTGAACTGATGCCCGATGATGCCGCCCTTGCTGATTTGTTGGGGGCGTCACACCAACGCTTTGAGCGACTCATTGCCGAAGCCGAAAAAAAGGCGAGCGCATTTTATCGCGCCAAGCTTGGTCGAGTTGCCAGCATTAACGAAGTCATTGGCGAAATATTTTCTGCCGTTGAGCGTGATGGCGATGCCGCCGTTGCGAAATACACGAAATTATTTGATGGCGCTGCCGTTCCGGCTGATGCCCTCCAAGTGCCCGCCAGCGAACTCGCTGCTGCGTGGGAAGCTGCCGCCCCAAGTTTGCGTCATGCGATTACCTTCGCCATTCGTCAGGTCGAAGCTTATCAACGTCGTTTATTGCCGCGTAGTTTCGGTACGGCCTTAGATGAACCATTGGGTGTCCGTTGGTCACCATTGGCGCGCGTTGGTGCTTATGTGCCTGGCGGTCCACAAGGATCGTTGCCATTATTTTCATCCGTCATTATGAATTTAGTGCCAGCCAAAGTCGCTGGTGTTCCTGATATCGTTTTAGCCACGCCCTCCCGCGCTGATGGCACCATTGCGCCGGAAGTACTCGCCGCTGCACACGCCGTTGGCGTGTCGGCTGTTTATCGCATTGGCGGAATTCCTGCCATTGCGGCATTAGCCGTCGGCACCCCCACCATTCCTGCGGTCGATAAAATTGTTGGTCCAGGGAATTTATTTGTCACGTTAGCCAAACGACACGCTTTTGGCCGCGTCGATATTGATATGCTCGCCGGACCGAGCGAAATCTTAGTTATTGCCGATGAAACGGCAAACCCCGCCTTTGTTGCGGCGGATTTATTATCTCAAGCCGAACACGATACGTTAGCTATGGCCGTTTGTTTAACTATCGGATCCGGCGTGGCGTCATCAATTCAACAAGAATTAAGCACTCAATTAGATGCACTGCCCGAGGAGCGTCGAACGGTTGCAGCCGAAAGTATTCGCCGTTTCGGACGCCTGGTTCGCTGTCAAGATTTGACGCAAGCGATCAACATCAGTAATCGCATTGCGCCTGAACATTTGCAATTAATGGTCGCCAAGCCAAAAGCCATTGTCGCACAACTCATTAATGCCGGAGCCATTTTTATTGGTAATTGGTCGCCTGAACCAATCGGCGATTACGTCGCTGGTCCCAGTCACACGTTACCAACCGGCGGCACGGCGCGTATGTGGTCCGGTATTGGCGCAGATACTTTTATGCGCCGGACCTCCATTGTTAATTTCGCTGAAGCTGATTTCCGCCATTGCGCCGATGCTGGTTTATTACTAGCGCGTGCGGAAGGATTAGAAGCACACGCGCGTTCGATTGAGATTCGCCTAAAAGGGTGAATATTAATTTCATGGCGTACTTTTCTCACAGTTACATGCCATGGTTTTCTCTCGCATTCTTCGTTATTATTTCCAGTGCCTTCGTTTGGCGTTTTTGCGCTGACAGCTGGGATCGCGAGCGCATTCAGACTTATTTTACCAAGCACCATCATACCGTTCATAGCATTACTTGGGAACCATTTGCCTTTTGGTGGAACAGTAAAAATAGTGAACGCGCTTATACGGTGATTTATCTGGATCATTCTGGTGTCCAACGTCGTGCGCTTTGTCGTACCGCGTGGTTATCTGGTGTCTTCATTTCTGAGGAATAAACCATGTGCGATACATGTGATCCTTTTTTTCTGCCGGTTGGCGTTGGATCCGACCGTGCTTGGCGCGGACAATTAGATCGTCTGCGCACGGCCATCGCCAATGATGTACTCGCTATTGTTGGCGGGAAATTACCCGCTGAGGGTACAGCTCCCTCAACCTGCGAGCGAATCACGGCCTCATGCACCGTTTGTGGTCAGTTATTTCTTCTTGAACGCGGTATGTGCTCCGCCTTTGGCGATCAATGGCATCCCTTACACGGTAATTAATGATGGCACGCGCTCCCAAAGGTTTTGGTTCACTAGATGATAAATCGATTGAAAAAATCTACGCTATTTTGGCGAAAAAAATTATCCCTAAAAGTGATCTCACTTACAATACGCCGTTTGAATTATTAGTCGCTGTCGTGCTTTCCGCCCAGGCCACCGACAAATCCGTAAATCAAGCCACGCGACAATTATATCCGGTCGCAAATACCCCACAGACTATTTTAGCGTTGGGTGTAGATGGCCTGACCCCCTACATTCGCCACATCGGATTATATCGCAATAAAGCGAAAAACGTGATTGAGCTCTGTCGATTATTAATTGAACGTCATAACAGCATCGTCCCCAATGACCGCGCATCCTTAGAGGCACTGCCTGGGGTTGGGCGAAAAACCGCCAGTGTGGTGTTAAATATCGCCTTCGGTCAACCAACCATCGCAGTAGACACCCACGTTCAGCGTGTCGCTAATCGATTAAAAGTGGCTAAGACCACGACGCCTGAACAAACAGAACAAGTATTATTGCAACGAACACCGACTAAATATCTGCAGCATGCTCATCACTATTTAATTTTGCACGGACGTTATTGTTGCACTGCACGATCGCCAAATTGCGTTACCTGTCCGATTTACGCTTTATGTCCAAGTGAAGAAAAAACGCGATTACCATAATAACTGAATGGCCTCGCGCGCTTCCATTAACGATGGGTAAATACCATAAGTTTGAGCACGCGTCGCTTCAGATGGGTGCTTTAAGTCTGGCACCATCATCGCAAACATTCCTGCCGCATGAGCCGCCGCGATACCGGGCTCGGAGTCCTCTAGCGCAACACAGGCTGTTGGTGGAATTCCAAGTGCGGCGGCTGCGGTGAGATAAATTTCTGGATCAGGTTTACCGCGTACCACCTGATCACCGGTGACGATCACGGGAAAATTAGCCGCAGATGCACCTAAGGTATGGAGGGCGTCACTGCGAATACTCGACGTCGCAATGGCACGCGGCACGTTATTTTTCACCAACCACTCAATCAGCGCCAATGCTCCTGGGCGTGGAGGAACTGGGCCGTTGGCAATTAAATCGCGATGTCTTGCACGCCAGATTAAACGGAATTCTTCCTCCGCGATGCCAAATTGAGCTGCCACCATGCCTTCACTGATGGCAATTTTCCGACCTATCAGTGTGGCATAAAATGCGTCGTCCAATTCATGCCCCAACGCGCGCATCGCTTCTTGCCAAGCACGGCGCGTGCGCCGTTCGGAATCGAAGAGCAGGCCGTCTAGATCACAGATTACGGCGCGAATGGGCATAGGGTCAGATTCCTGCTAATTATATAACCGTGTCCTACTGAATAAGCTCGATGGATAAGTCCGACGTCCGATGTCCGATGTCCTGCGTGCTCGCTTCACTTTACCAAAAAGGAAGGTTTTCTTGCGGCACCAGAAAGGCTGGGGCCAT
>SYDV01000081.1 GCA_005801395.1 Planctomycetia bacterium
AACATCGCAGGTCCTTGTCTAAAGACGTTATAGGTTTCAATCAGCGGACGGTTACCAGAGCAACCGCTCGACACTTCGCAAGCCTTCCACGGGAAAAAATCCCCATGGCGGGGCACACATGCGTAAAGAAGATAACCCCTTTTTCAGTGATACGTTGAAGTGCTTTGCGGACTCAGAACCACACCTCACTAAAATTGCACCTGAACGGCACGTGCTACGCCAACTCAGCAGCAATTTAATTAGTAGGGATCGGGGCTTTTCTTCGACAAGACAAACTCATAGGGTGCCGACCGCATCAGGAGCAAGCACATGTTCAACTTAAGCCCTATTTGGTTTCGCCCTACTCGACTGGGTATGATCACAGCGTGCTCGCTCTTGCTGCTCGTTTCATGTGGGCAAACCAATAACACACCCGTAAATCCCACCGTCAATTCTCCCATAAGTCCCACGGTTAAACCGGTCATCAATCCCATCGTTAAACCTACCGTCAATGTCGCCATTAATGCCGCTATGAACTCCATGGTAAGCCAAAAAGAAATCAGCGGTGCCGTCACATTAATTGCGAATAATGCTGAGGTGATGCATTTGAGTGCAACTGGTTTTGCTGATATCGCCAGCAAACAATCCATGCAGGTTGATCAAATCATGTGGATCGCCTCGATGACCAAGCCAGTTACAGCGGCAGCGATTATGTCATTGCAGGACGCTGGAAAATTATCAGTCAACGATCCAGTGACGAAATATATTCCCGAGTTCGCAAATTTAGCCACCGAAGATGGCACCAAACACGTGGTTACCCTGCAACATTTATTAACTCACACCAGCGGGCTCGCCGAATCAACGAATGAAGAACGTGCGCAAGCCAAACAATTGGCCGATTTATTTCCTGGGTTCACCAATTTACCATTAAAATTTATTCCTGGTTCACGGTGGGCCTATTGTCAATCAGGTATCAATTCACTCGGCCGCATTATCGAAGTCGTTTCTGGTGAATCGTACCCTTCCTATTTACAGAAAACTTTTTTTGCACCACTCGGTATGGTCGACACTACTTTTTACCCAGATCCCGCTCAACAAGCACGTTTAGCCACGGTGTATAAAAAAGAAGGCGAAGAATTGCTTCCCGCTAAATTACCCGCCGATTATGACCCCACCAATATTGGACATTACCCCGCACCAAATGGTGGACTTTTTTCCACCGCCAGTGATTACGCACGTTTCTGTCGCATGTTACTAAACAACGGGTCCCTAGATGGTCGCACGTACCTCAGTCCAGCAGCAGTTAAACAAATGAGCACACTCACTACCGGCGACATCAAAACCGGCTTTACCCCAGGAAACGGCTGGGGCCTCGGCGTCTGCGTTGTGCGCGAGCCACAAGGCGTCAGCGAATTTTTATACCCAGGATCTTACGGTCACGGCGGTGCTTATGGCACCCAAGCGTGGATCGATCCCAACAATCATTTAATTTACATATTACTCGTCCAACGACAAAATTTTTCCAATTCCGACAACAGTGATGTGCGCAAAGCTTTTCAGGCAGCGGCGCAAACTAAAAATAATTAATTTCCTGCTTATGGCCCAAACATCGGAATAAGTAATAAGCACAGAGCGACGATGAACACAAGGATCAATGCCATTGATCGTTGACGGCACAGCACGTTTTTCCACCACGTGCGGTGGCGCCACACGTGAATGGTGATTAAGCCCAGCATAATTAATCCCAAGATGTAATGCAGCGTCGCCCAGGCATTCCAGTCTAAACCCCAGACGGTGAGTGGGCGGCCTGGACCTGGTTCAAAGCGAAACTCCATCACTAAACCGGAACCAGCAAGTGCTGATCCTGTCCATAACATCGCGAGATTAACTCCGCGATCGAACCATAAACGAAAAGGTGTGGTCATGGTGATGTGGCTGCCGAAACAGCTGGAATCGCTGTGGGTATCGTACCCGCGAACGCCTGTAGTCGTTCATAAATAACGATGGAGTTCATAGGCTCTAACAAAGTCGTTCCTGGTTTATAGGTTAAATGATAATAACCCATAATGTTACTAAGCGCTTGTTGTGCTTGTGCCGCCTGCTGCGGACCTTCTGCAATGGCAATATCACTCACGTGTAAACGACTGAGTGCCGGGTCTTGGTCACCAACCAACGATTCTAAACGAGTATCAATAAATCGCATGATAGCGGCAGGTGGATAACCATGACGCACAGGATAAATTAAAACAATCGGACGGCCAGTCAGCAGATCGGCATCTTTCGGTAAATCATCTAACCGTTGCGCGTCAACGCTGATGCCCAGTTCGCTGAGCGCTAAAGCCACATCTGTCGCTACCATTTTAGGGCTTAAAGCATGATCGGTTTCACTGGTTGCCGCTTGGATTTCTTCAATTTTTAAGGTGGTGCGCGTCGGCCATGTATCTGCGTAAAGAATCAGCGGACCAGGTTGGGGTGGGGCATCATTAATTATTTTTCGCGGCACACGACGCTTATCTGGCATGTTGCTCCAGGCCCACCACCACGGCACCACCAAACAGGCGAGCGCTAAAGCAACGATCACGATCCATGGTCCTGACTGACGCATCATGCCGCCAAACCCATGACCGGGTAAATGCGTGTCGCTGTTTGTGGCGTTGTCCACCATGCTCCATCCTGCAAACGCAACCACGTCGGATAATTACCATGACGCGCCATTAATTCCACGTTACTCATATCAGATAATAAACACAGATCGCTAGCATGAACTCCCGCAACCACACAGGTTGACGCAATAACGCTTGCCGATGCCACAACACCACTGGCTGGCATTCCAGTATTGGCATCCATAAGATGCGGAATCCATTGTCCCATAAGCCAACGTCCACGTGTACCAATACCACTCGTAGCAATGGCTTCATTATTTAAAATTACGGCTCCAGCAACACCAGGTAAAAGTACTGCCCAACCATCACGATCTGGCTGATGTCCATACGCAGCGCAATCACCACCTAATTCCACCATAACATGATGAATACCTTCTTGCTTGATCATCGTCACTAATTGATCAACACACCATTCTTTGCCAATGCCACCGAGATCAATAATACTACCTTTTTTAGCTAAGCGCACGCCACCCTGATCGCTGACAGCAATTTTATCAGAGCAGCGATTAATCGCTTCTTGAATAGCTGCCTGACTTGGCCACGACGTTTGCTGTGGATCGTGCCATAATTTCCACAACGGCGCAGCGGTGGCATTAAATCGACCAGCGGTTTGCTGCGTCGTTTGTTCAGCTAACGCC
>SYDV01000082.1 GCA_005801395.1 Planctomycetia bacterium
AGCACGCCTAAATTTAATAAAAGAATATAAGTAAATAATCCTTCGCGCGAACCGCCTCCAGTATCAATGAGCACGGGCGTAGCAAAGCCGCCCAATACCGCACAAAAGGCCATCGCCATCGCGTTTTTACGTACTGCTAACGTCATCCCGCCCGCGGTCACCAACGCCATTAACACAAAGGCAAAATGACCAGATACCAACGGTTCTGGCACCAACATCAGATTTGGACTAAATGCGCCATAAATAGTCAAATATCCCAACGCGATACCACCACCTGAAAGTCCCTGTCCAATCGCGGTCATACCCTGACCCAACAAACGTAATCCCATCAAAAGCATCGCAATCGCACCACACGCTAACATGCCAACGCGAACCGGCGGTGTAATAACCTGACCTAGCCATTGTTGATCATACGCATATTTCAAAAAGAACACGCTGCCAAGAAAAACCATGCCAATACCAGCCCACGTCAGCCAGCGTTTGCCGACCATGGATTCGAATGATTCATTGGGCGCGACCGGAAACCCATCTAAGTTTTTATTCGTATCTGAAGCAGATGGGTTAGTCGAAGGGTGTAATTGTGAGAAAGAAAAAGGAACATGCTCTTTTGGTGATACCGCTACTGATTCACTCGACGGCACGATTGGCGCCTCTGATATCTCTATTATTGGTGAAACATGCTCTACTACCTTAACTTCTGATTTAACCAACTCTTCGGTGGAACTTTTATTATCAACCACTGGCACTGTTTTTATCGCTTCAACAACCACATCAGATACTATTTTAGCTGATAATTCCATGGCGGCCTTCTCTTCCACCATTTCACTTGGCATATTAAACGAAACCTGTTCCTTATCTATTTGCTTCGAGGCACGTACAGATAATTCCGCCGCGCGAGCAACTGTTGGCCTTGGTGATTTCGTGCTTTTCGCTACTCCTGCAGGCGAAACCGTATCGCCCTCCTGTTGGCGTATCATAACTGACAGTCGCTTTTCCAGTTTTTCGATTCGCGATGTGAGCTCACCTACTTTTATGAAAGCTATAATACCTAAAATGAATCCGACAAGAATTCCGATCGGGATTAGTAATAGGAGTGCTTCCATTAGACTTTTTTCCTAAACCGAGGTGCACGATGGATATACTACTAGTCCCAATACAAACAAACCAAAATGATGTGTCATTTTGTGAACATATCCCTCTTTGGGTGCCCCTGATTAATACGCTGAACTGATTTGATCTGGCTCAAAATTGATCTTAGTCGCACGCTGTTATAGACGACTGCAAATAATTAATTCTAGAAAGATATATCAGAGTGCTTATTCATAGGTTGCGAAGATATGATAAGTCGATAGAATCCATGAATGCTCATCGCAATTCGAACCAAATACGCCGCGCATAATCTAAAAATGTCTAGTCGTCTTTACAGGACTGACTCTTTCTTCCAGGAATCGCACGATTGGTTATTCCGACTCATGCTATCGTTGGTGCTATCATATTCGACGCTCATCGCCAGTGATACCATTAAACCCGCCCTTGAACGAAATGATGCCATCAGACCAATTCTTGAACGAGCGGCGTTCCATCAGGTTCAAATGCAAGGACCTCTGCGTCATTATTTAAATCTTATTACGGAACAATGGCTGTTGCCTGTTCCCTTACGCAATCCGGGTATGTTGTCTATGTTCGCCAATCGCGACAAAGAGCCCCTTAACGATTTCCTGCCGTGGTCCGGTGAATTTGCCGGAAAATACCTAACCTCTGGCGTGCAGGTACTGAGACTTACTCATGACCCGAAATTAAAGGCCCGCCTTAAAAGCATCGTATCTTCGCTGATCGAAATGCAGGATGCAGATGGGTATCTCGGTCCTTTTCCAAAAGGATCGCGGTTGACCGGCATGGCTCCGAATTGCAAAGATGGGACCTGGGATTGCTGGGGTCATTACCATATCATGCTTGGCCTACTACTTTGGTATGAAGAAACAGGAGACATGGCAGCACTCGCGTGCGCGGTAAATATTGGCGATCTAGTTTTAAAAACTTTTCTCATGTCGGGAAAACAAATTGTCCAGACCGGGAACGCTGAGAAGAATCAGGCCATAATTCATGCACTGTGTCTGCTCTATCGCTGGACTAATGAGCAAAAATACTTCACTCAGGCCAAGGAGATCATAAACGAATTTCACCAAGAAGGAGCCGGTGATTACCTTCGAAATGCTCTAGCAGGAAAGGAGTTTTTTCAGGGTCCTAAACCACGCTGGGAGAGTTTACATCCCATTATGTCCCTGGCAGAGTTCTACTGGCTCACGGGAAATGCCGATTACCGCAAAGCCTTTGAACAAATTTGGTGGAGTATAGCGAAACTCGACCGCCATAATAACGGCGGATTCTCGTCTGGCGAGCAAGCGCAGGGAAATCCGTACAATCAGGGTGCCATCGAAACCTGTTGTACGATCGCATGGATGGCCATGAGCGTAGAAATGCTACGCCTGACCGGAGATCCAATAGTCGCCGACGAACTTGAGCTATCCTTGTTCAATTCGGTTTATGGCTATCAAGAACGGGGCGGGAAATGGATCACTTACAATACTCCCATGAATGGAACACGCATTCCAAGCAATAAAGAGCTTTCATTCCAGATCCGCCCAGGCACCGAAGAGCTCAACTGCTGCAGCGCTAATGGCCCTCGTGGCTTTGGTTTACTCAGTGACTGGGGGCTGATGCGCAAGGGAGATGACCTAGTCATTAACTGGTACGGTCCGTGTGAATTAAGCACACGAATCAATGATAACATCATATCGCTCAAGCAAAATACGGATTATCCTCGCAATGGCCGCATCGTGATCGATGTCTCTCCAACTCAGAAAACCTCGTTCACTTTGTTGCTGCGGATTCCGAATTGGTCGGCGAAAACGCAAGCCACGGTTAATGGAGTGCCAATAGACCAGATCACTGCCGGAAAATATCTCGCTATCAACCGGCAATGGCAAACTGGAGACCGGATCGTTCTCACCCTCGACCTGTCGCTCCATTATTGGGTCGGCGAGCGCGAATGTGCTGGGAAAGCTTCTTTTTATCGCGGTCCACTATTACTCGCTTTAAATGAAAACCCGCCAAAAAGTCCTGTTTATAGCCAACATTGGAAAAAATATGATGCTCTTTCTGTCACCAAAGGCGCTGGCGGTACGATCGACTATGAATTTGAAGGGACAGGTATCATCTGGCACGGCTTCAAATTCGATGATGCAGGAATGATGCGGGTGGACATTGATGGCAAGAACATTGCCATCGTAGACCAGTATGGGTTAGTTCGACATGAGCCATTTATCTGGGAGTATGGGAACTTAAAGCCTGGAAAACACTCCATTCGATTGACAGCAATGGGAAAAAAGGCCGAAAAATCCAAAGACACCTATGTGAATGTCCTCTCATTTAGCCATCCCCATTTACGCGATAATCTTCCTCAACTTGATACTAAGGCGCTCAAGGTTGAACTCATGGATCAGATCCCAGGAGGACCACTGGTTACCGTGAAAATTAAAGACGATGCAGGCCGTGAAGCCATGCTCCGTGACTTCGCGTCGTGCGGAATGGATAATGCACAGTATTGGTCCTGGTTGAACATCAACGATACGCCAAGCACGCCATTCTCGCGTGAGAATCCGCTTCGCACTAGCCGCTAAGTATGCATTTAGTAAACCATAGTCGATATCCGATTTGATTTTCTGCGGTTATTTCTTAACGAAATATCAGGATGAATATATCGATCCACTTTAGGCTTTAACTTCCCCGACTAACTCTTCACCTGGGTTTACATAACGTTCCAGTTCAAACGCATATTGGCGGTCATGTAATTCACGGTAACGACCATTGATCACCATTAATTCTTGATGAGTGCCGCGTTCGACGATGCGACCGCCTTCTAATACCAATATTTGATTGGCTGAGCGAATAGTGGAGAGCCGATGCGCAATAACAAACGTGGTGCGGCCTTGGCGCAGCGCTGCTAATCCGGCCTGAATGGCGGCTTCGCTATCGCTGTCGAGTGAAGATGTTGCTTCATCTAGAATCAAAATTTTCGGGTCAGCCAATAATGCCCGCGCTATGGCCACACGTTGGCGTTGACCGCCGCTCAATTTCACGCCGCGTTCGCCAACAATCGTGTCGTATCCCAAGGGAAAGCCGCGCACAAATTCATCACAACGGGCAATTATCGCAACCCGTTCGATTTCCGAGCGTGGCGCATCTGGTCGAGAAAAACAAATGTTTTCAGCGACTGTGCCATCGAAAAGGAAATTGTCCTGCATCACGACGCCTAAATGCTGACGATAATCAACCAATCGCAGTGTAGATAAATCAATGTCATCAACCGTAATGCTTCCCGACTGGGGACGATTAAAAGCCATGAGTAAGCTCATCATCGTACTTTTACCCGAACCACTGCTGCCGACTAACGCGGTGGTGCTACCTGCTGCTGCGGTGAAATTTATTTCATGTAAAACCGGGCGTCCAACTTCATAAGCAAACGTGACATCGCACATTTTCACCGCGCCAACCATCGACGAACAAGGATTTTTTCCATGATCATCAGCATCTTCGCGCCGCTGCGTACGTAGTTCGCGAATACGATCTAAACCAGCGAATGCTTCGGTGATTTGCGTACCAATTGAGGCAATTTGAAAGACCGGTGCGGCTACTAATGCGGCCAACGCGACGTAGAGAATTAAATCACCGGTTTCCATCGTCCCAGCAATCGCGGCTTTACCACCAATAATCATCGCCAGGACTGAAACCACACCAATGATCACGGTCGCAAAAGCTGAAATACCTGAAATGCCCGTCATCGATTTTTTTATGCGTTCAAACAAGGAGTCTACACCATCAGAAAATACCGCGCCTTCGCGCGATTCGCCGACATAGGATTTTATAATACGAATACCACCCAGGGTTTGATTAAGTCGACCGGTGACCTCGGCATTAATTTTACTCCGTTCACGAAACAGTGGACGAATACGTTTGAAGGCAAATGACAACACTCCACCAAACAGTCCTAACGCCATTAAAATGCAAACGGTCAATTGCCAGTTAAGATAAAAAAGAATGCTCAATGCCACGATGCCGGTCAGCAATCCACCAACTAATTGCACGATTCCGGTACCAACTAAATTACGTACACCCTCCGCGTCTGTCATAATGCGAGAAATTAACACTCCAGACTGGGTCGCGTCAAACTGGGACACCGGTAAATGTAGTAC
>SYDV01000083.1 GCA_005801395.1 Planctomycetia bacterium
AAAAGCTACAAGGGGTTATGGTGCCCGGGACAGGACTCGAACCTGCACGCTTTTGAGGGCGCTAGGACCTGAACCTAGTGCGTCTGCCAATTCCGCCACCCGGGCATTATGGTCTAATGAGGGCGCGGAGGGTAGGGAGCACGACTTCAAGATCAAGCTGGTACCCGGGTTTGTTACTGGGATAGCTTTGCCCAGGGAAACGCTGCGTGGCGCTGGCCGGAAAAGCGGTTGCTGGTCTGCTCGTTACGCGGTCAATAGTGATATGACGTACAGTAGAAAAAATGAACGGTGGCAATCGTGCGCATAGCGCCATCTCCGCGTTTAGTGAACACCTTGGTATGGGGCCTCTCACGATCGCTGCATATTCATACCTTTGGTGTTGAGCACCTGCGTTCAGCCGTGCAATTGAGTACTTCCAAGACTTTTATTGCCTGTCATTGGCATCAAAGTTTATTAAGCGTGATGGTGCCTCACCATCACATGCGCGTAGCCGCGTTGGCGAGTCGTTCTCGTGATGGAGAAATCGTTGCCAAATACTTAGACTCTATTGGTCTGCGCGTCATCCGAGGTTCAAACTCTCAGGGCGCTGCAACTGCTGTGGTTGAAATGATCCGCGCCATGCGTGATGGCTGGAATATTGTTTTAAATCTCGACGGTCCGCGTGGTCCCTATAAACAAGTGAAGCGTGGGGCATTCGAATTGGCACGCCGTTGCCAAGTGCCACTTATTCCAATCGCCGCACGCGCCAGCAGAGAAATCTCGCTTAAATTTAGTTGGGATCGCTTTCGTGTCCCCATGCCCGGAAGTAGCTTAGCCGTTGTTTATGGACAACCAATTATTTATCCACCAGGAGAAATTGATGCCATAACGCGCGAGCGGCGGAGACGTGAATTAGCTGGTATATTACACGATCTTGAAGCGGAAGCGACTCGTCGCGTTGGTCGTGGTGATTGTTATCCGAATGCCAATCAACTGGCCTGGATGAACGCTCCATTTACACCCGAAGCCGACGCATGACGCAACAACATGCAGCAACGGCCTTACTGCAAGTCGCACTACGTCGTCGTTTATTATCAATGAAAGAAGCGCTCAGCCTGCGCCATGTGTTGGCGGGATGCGACGCTCATCCACAAGCAATACGTGAACGATTAGCACATAATCCTGCACAAGTCTCCGCCGAAACCGTTCAAGCACTGCGTGATTTACTGCCCACACCGTCACAGGAAATTATTAATAATTACCGACGATTAGCACTGCTTGGTCGTGGCGCCAGTGGAGAGACTTGGCTTGGTGTTGGCGATCATGGTTTAACGGTATTAAAAACGCTCGACGCAGAATTAGTGCCCAATGCTCATGAATTTATTACCACGCTTGCTCCGCTGATTGGCGGTGACCACCACTACTTGGTTAATTATATCGCGATAGAATCTAGTAGCGATGGGGCAG
Source organism: Planctomycetia bacterium (assembly GCA_005801395.1). The sequence goes on from SYDV01000083.1 coordinate 1,447, forward strand.
TAACCATTATCCAACACTATCGCTCGGGACGCGATGCAGCGGAACGATTCCTCATTAAAGGTGAGGCATCCGAAGCGCGCGCGTTAACTATTATGCGTCATGCGGCAAAAGGTTTAGCACAATTACATCACTTACAGGTTACGCACGGCAACTTAAAACTGCAGAATTTATTATTAGATAGTGATGGCTCCGTCGCGTTAAGTGATTTTGCCTGCGCTACCAGCACGCACGGCCCGCGTCCTGCATGGACTCCACAACGATTACAGCAAATGGCATTTGCCGCACCCGAAACCGGCGCAGCAAAACCGTATTATGGGCCTGCTGCAGATATTTATGCTTTAGGCTGCATTGGTTATTGTTTGCTCTGTTGTGAACCACCATTCCCTGGAACACCAGAACGCCAAGCATTACAACACGCTGGTGCTGATCGTCCCGACGTGCGCATCAAAGCGCCTGGGGTCAGCGACATAACGGCGAAAACCTTACTAAAAGCCATGCAGATTGATCCCGCAGCACGCTACACCAATGCCCGCGCATTCGTGCATAGTTTAGAGCGTAATCTTGAACTGTTGGAACGACCACAAAATAGTAATCAGAAAGAACAGCAAATAAATGAAGGCGTGTCTTCGTTAATGCTCAGCGAACCTGATTAAATGTTCCGCGAAATAACCGCGCTTGGCAAATGTAACTCAGCGCAACATCCGCTCGCTGACGGGTTTTTCACCGTCGCCCGGACGTGGGGTTTTTGCCCAAACGCCACTCGTGCGAATGCGAGCATTATAGCGATCCGAGCAAACTTGTGGCAGGCGTAATTTAAAGACGCTACCGTTCGTACTACTGGTATGGAGCCACACTGTCCCACCTAATAATTCTGCTAATTGGCGACAGATATATAAACCGAGTCCAGCACCACCAGCGATGCGCGTGGTGGCATCAGCTGCTTGCCAAAATGATTGAAATAAATTGCCTTGTTCCGCTTCAGAAATACCGCAGCCGGTGTCTGAAATAGTAAACTCAATGGTTTCGGCCTGATATTCTAAACGAACATCTACCTTGCCTTTTTCGGTAAATTTAACTGCATTTCCCACTAAATTCTCTAACATTTGCCGCAACCGCAATGGATCGCAGACACAACCAGTTGGCGTACCTTTGGTCGATAAGCGAACAAATTTAAGTCCACGCACACCAGCGCGTTCTTTCCAGCTGCGAGCGACAAGATCCAACACTTGCTCCGGATCAACCTTCACTGGTCGAATATCCAAAGTGCGAGCTTCGATACGAGAAAAGTCCAAAATGTCATTAATAATTGAGAGAAGCGAATGAGAAGAATCGCTGATTAATTGCAAAAACTTCTGCGTTTGCGGACTTCCATCGCCTTGTTCCAGCTGCAATAATTCGCAGAAGCCAATAATCCCGGTCAACGGCGTGCGTAATTCGTGACTCGTGATGGCCATAAAAGCTGATTTAGCCCGGTTGGCTGATTCAGCCTCAGCTTTTGCTTGGCCCAAAGCCTGTAAGTGCATCAAGCGACGACTGTCATCATGCGCAGTAACTAATACTACCGATTCGTTACTGAGTCGGTGTGAGCGCATACTGACTTCAACCGCGTGTTCACCACCGGCTTCGTGCAAATGCCAAGCGTTATAACGAACAACGCCCAG
>SYDV01000084.1 GCA_005801395.1 Planctomycetia bacterium
GTGTTGTTCGCCCGTCAGTGTCGCAACCGCTATCGCATTCGGTGGACTTCCAATTGGCGTCGCCATACCACCGAGATTCGCGGCGATTGCGATGCCCAGCAACAACACCACGCGCATTTGATGGTACTGACCTGAAGCAACAAAGAGCGGTCGCAGCGCCGCAATCATCATCGCAGCCGCCGCAGTATTCGACATCCACATCGATAGTGTTGCCGTGGATAGCATGACCAACGCCAATAAACGCAGGTGATGGCCACCAGACCAGGAAATGGCAAGACCAGAAATTGCCGCATCAATGCCGTAATGCTGAGCTGCCACGCCCAAAGAAAATCCCCCCATGAATAATAATAAAACCGGATCTGCCATCCATCCCATCACCGACGACAAGCGGTATGTCGGAGCCTCCAAACAAATAGGAATAAGCGCCAATAATAACAATGATGGCACAAATGACGGTACCGCTTCCATTAACCACAACACCAAACACAGCGCGGCAATGGCAACGGCCTTTGCCTGAACTGGATCCGGAATAAACGCCAACGAACAAGCGACGAGCACCCCACCAACCAGACCAGCGGTACCAAATCGCCAAGCGCTAAATTCACTGTTGCTCATGCGTTGAGATACTGACAAGCATAAGCGGGGCGAAAAGGGTCGATGTTTAGCAATTGCGGCAGCAGGCATGAGGGATGCGAATGGTTACCGGCTTACAATATCCCAAGACACTCGTTCTTTAACGATCAGGCACTAGGTGGTTTCGCCGTTTTTCCGAATGACGAGTTGGACGGAATCGTCCAAACGCAGATACCTAGCTGGACTTTGGCGTCCACGTTTGATTTATTTATTGTTATTACACACCGAATATCGCTGCTCTTCACAAAATTGCGCAATAAAACATTTGGCATCACCTGTGCTATCATGATGAACAACTCAAACCCATCGTGATCCCATGAAAGGAACTACGATTATGCCTTGGTGCAGAATTACCATTACCTACGGACCAACCGGTTACACGCAAAATTATAAACGACTACTCGCGGTTCACAGTCATCCCTTATCGCAACAGTTTACGACCGATGCGTTAGCCGACTCGCTCCAACGAGTTAATGCCAACTTGCCTCGTGGACACGTCCCCAATCCGGTAACTCAGAATTTATTAGGGATCCTAAATCAGGGCGATCAAATTGCCGTGGATCCTGGCCAGAATTACCGAGTCATTTAATTGCGTTAGTAACCGTAATTGCTGTCTCAATACTGGGCGCAATTACGGTTATTTTTAGAAAACCATTAACAGAGAAGATCGGACAAACCGGGTGAGGCAAAAAGATTTAGCCGCCACATTCCCAGAAAAAACGAACCGGCTCTACCTGAAATCTCACTCTAATTCGCCGGTCTTCTCGGTTAATGCCGACATTAAAATTCCACTGCCTTGATATGGCCACGCTCTACATCCACTAATGCCATGGACACCAATGGTCCATCAAGATAAGGGGTAATGAGGCGTGCATATAAACGCATTTGTTCGCTACTGCTCGACTCATTCGCTGCTTCGCCGGTTTTCCAATCGTAGAGGTGCCAAGCGCCTTCGTTGTCTTGTAAAAGCACATCGCAAATCCCTTGAATAATCTGGCCATTTTGTTCGCCGATGACCGGTTGCTCAACTAAACAATTTTTTGCGCTCCAATAGCCAGGGATTAAATCTGTCTGGGATAATTTCTTGAGTAAATTTTCATACCGCGCTGTGGATATGTGCGGAATGAAGCTGCTTAAACGCTGTGTGGATTGATCACGCGTCATTCCAGGACCATATTCGGCGAGCAAGGCGTGGACGGCAATTCCTAATTCAGTAGCGACTTGGCGCGTTAGGCTATTCGCCACCTGTGATGGCGACGCTTCATGAGTCGATGACGTTATGGCCAATGCCGTCACCGAGCTGACAGGCTGTTCTAAGTCGAGATCGAAACGTAAAGGTGATAACGGAATGCTATGGTTGTCATGATTTGCGACACGCACTAACGGTTGCTTCATTTCCAAAACCACATCCTGCCAATTCAGATGCACGCCTTCCAGCCAATCGGCAGGACAGCGCGCGCTGCCATCACGATTCGGGCCGCTAACATTCGCAGACGCAGGAATAATAACATGGAGTTGTTCCTGAGCCCGCGTGCAAGCAACGTAAAATAAACGAGCCTCTTCGGCTTGTGCTTTTATACGCTGCTGATCAGCCACTATTCCTGCCTTCTGGCTGATAACGTCGTCTTTATCGGAGTCTCCTGGGTGACAGGCGAGGTGTAATCCATTTTCATCCGCCAATGCCAAGGCTCTTTCGGTAAAATCGCGTTTTTGAAAAGGACGATGTTGATCCGGCAAAAATACGACTGGCCATTCTAGTCCTTTTGCTTGATGGATGGTCATTATACGAACGCCACGGCTACCAAGTTGCTCCCCTGCGGCTTCTTCACCATCAACCGCTAATCGCCGACGTTCGGCCAAGCGGGCAATAAATGCGTGGGCATCTAATGCCACGCCCGCGCCGTCTTCTTCTTCTGCCAAGCGCACTAAATTTGCTACCCGACGTCGTGCCAAAGGTAATGCCGCATAACGCCGGGTTAATACTTCATCGGTCATCAGCATACGCATGGCGGATGCCACGCCTTCACTATCTAATAATTTCCGTACGCATGCCACAACCACACCTAACATCGTTTTTTGTTGTGCTAATGCCCAGCCGTCATTCGGTGCTAATGTGAGACAGTCAACCATGACGGTACGGTCTGCGTTATCTTCGACTCCCCAGGGACCGCCCAGGGCAATCGCCAAAGCGCGACGATCGTGCGGATTAATGCCTAAGCGTAGAATCGCCTCAACATCGTAGCATTCCTGCGAATCGTATAAACCACCTGGGAAATCCGTGTCGTAAGCGATACCGGCACGTTCCAAGGTTTGCGCATACAAACGCATGCGTGAACGCGTGCGCAGTAAAATAGCGTGGTCCTCTGCCTTACGTCCAGCGCGAATTGATTCTTGAATTAATGCAGCGATGTGACGTGCTTGTATTTCACTTGCGGCGATGGCGTTCGCTTTGATCTCAACCTCAGCGCCATCTTCAGTTGCCGATATGCGCCAACCATGTAATGCCCCGGCGCGTCCTTTAAAAGATTCAGCTGAGCGTCCCGCTGTAATCGCCTCGGGACGAAATTCATCCTGCAAAGCATCTTGCGCAAAAACCTCTACCACTTGACGCAATAAATCCGGATGGCTCCGGAAATTCTCGGCCAATACCGCAGCGATTCCACCGCGGTGCTCCATGTCAGATTCCCAACGTTTAAAGATCGCCGGCTCAGCATGACGGAAACCATAAATACTTTGACGATGATCGCCGACCACAAACACACAGGCGGATTTATTTCCTCCTCCTAATTGCAAGGCTTCAATTAAGCGACCTTGTAAACGATTCAGATCCTGCGCTTCATCCAGCAACACATGACGATAACGTTGCCCTAAGCGACGCTGAACACTGGGTAATTGCAATAACGTTAATGCTTGAGCTTCGAGCGTTGCGAATCCCGTAATATGCGCTTGGTCGGCACAGGTGCCTAAATGCTGTAACCATAATCCCGCCAATCTGGCAAAGGCTTCAGCACGCGAAAATAATTCCGCTTCGCTCTTCGCATCAAATCCGGCTAAGCCACTTAAACTGGCAAATTGTATGCGTTCTGTCGTTGATGCGCGACTCGTTCCTTTGCGTTGATTGGGAAAATCGAGCAGATCTTGAATCGTGCCAATGACTTCTTTGATGGCATCGTCGCGCACTCCACTCAACGATAAATTGGCTAATCGTCCTAACCAAGCGCAACGTTTATCGCTGTCCGTCGGAGCCGCGCTCGGCTCAGCGCGAACGTTTTCTAATACTTTTCCTTTGGCAGGTAATGCCTGGGCATCGGCGATTGCATCAGCCAAGGCCAACAACATGGGCGCGCGTTTTTCGCACACCAACGCCACCGCATCACCCGCCAACGCGGATAATTGTTGCTGCGGCAGGGCCGCCGCTTGATCACCTAATCGTTGCACTAATTGCTGGACCGTATGAACGCCGTAAGCGTCAACCACGCGAACTAAATCGCTGTTGGACAACGATAATTCCGCATTGCACAACGCTTGCCACGCTTGCTCGCGAACTTGTTCCCAGGCTAATGATTCCGGTGGATGCACCTCTGGGTCACGACCTAATAATGCCGCGTGTTCAGCCACCCATTGCAAACATAAAGCATCAACGGTCGCAATCGGCGCACTCGGCAAGGTTCGTAAACAAGCGCGTAAATGGTCCCGCTGCGCCGATGACAAATCACGTTCAATAATTCCTTCACCAGCTTCAACCTGCGGGAAACGCCCCATTTTTACCACGAGTCGCAGCGTGCGTTCAATGCGCGCACGTAAATTAGCCGCTGACTCACGAGTAAACGACACCGCCAAAATACGTTCCGGTAAAAGTGGTTCAGCTTCTGTTGCGCTCAACAAACATGCGACATAACGGACAGCCATCACCGCCGTTTTTCCCGCGCCAGCACCAGCGGCAGCAACAACCGGACGATTAACTAAAAATGCTGCACGCTGTTGTTCGGCGGTAAATCGACGCCACGCGGGATCGCTCATGACGCCTCCTCGCCGGTGTGTAAACGCTGTTCATCCAGCCGCGCAATTGGCGCATAATCATGGGCGCTGCGTCCATCCGGATCGGCGTGCGTTATACCTGATGCCAATTCAGCTAAACAACGACCCAACTCTGCGGTTACGTTTTCGACTTCGGCAAGGTCTTGTCCTGCTTTATTTGGTTTTTTCCCATCAGGAGTTGGAATGGTTCCCCAACCGGCGCGCGCACCCGCACGAAGCGATAAATAATAGGCGCCGGACACCGACCATTGCTGAACCGCAGCGGCTAATAAATACCCCAATAACTGTCCATCTGTTCCCTGGGTAAGTTGATCCGCTTGTGCGGAAATCGCCCCACGCTTGTAATCGATAAGACGAACCGTTCCATCTGGCAGATGATCGACTCGATCAATATAACCGCGCAAGGACAGTGTTTCGTGTTCTGGAATGGAAATCGGGACCGTTACTTTCACTTCTGCCTGGCATTTATCCGCTTCGGCCACGGTTTGAGCCTCTGTCGTCATCACCTCTAAAATGCGCGCCGCCAAACGGCGACGTTCCGCTTGCTTTAATAAATCATCGCACGTGACCACCCAATCGTGTAATAATCGTGGCAACACTTGCGCCCAAGCGCTCGGTGGTTGCTTAGCCAATTCGGCTAAGAGATCGTGCAATTCATTTCCCTCTTCCATCACATCACGATCAACCAATGGTTGAGACAGACATAAATGGTCACACACCAGAGAAAAACTATCGCGGAACACGGCGCTCAAACCCGAGGCCTTCAGGCCCCATTGGCTTGGTGACATCGCTGGCACACGAAACGTAAATTTCGGATTATTTGGAGTTACCGACCACAACGCACGTTCGTGCGGGCCTTGCGCATCATGTATTCCGAGCGGAGCCCCAGGCACGGCCTCTTCAGCAGCGCCCGCACGTAAGGTTTCTAATTCCCAACCAACTTGTTCACAAATACTTCCCAACCACGGATTCGGCTCGCGATCAGCGCATGGTATTCCACAGACGACGCGTTCGGTGGCACGGGCAATGACGGCTAAAAATGCCGCTGTTTCGCCACCGACGCGACCACTTTCATCGTAAAGATCACGCGCCAATAATGAGCTTAATAATTTACGTTCATCCAAGGGGAAAAGCGCTCCGCCTTTTGCCTGACTTGGCCATAATCCATGTTCTAAATCATGGATTAATACCACGCGACGCGGAACCGTACGACCACGCACGGCGTCGGTGATCACTAAGCCTTGTGGACCGCCATCACGCTCAACGCTCACACGCGATACCTGCAATAATTCGTCCACGTCTTCTGCACTGATGGGATGCAGCGCATGTAATTCCTGCAAGGTCCGCAGCACACCACTGCCACCATCCCCAATATCCAAGGCGGTGCATAATAACTGCAATCGTTGCCACCACGTGCCCTCGCAGACTAAACGTTTTTCCCACGCTTGTAACCACGAACGGGTTGCCGTTAACCACGGCCTCGTTTTCGATTGCGGTTCTTGCCAACCCCAACTTCCGCTAATCCCTGTCTCTATTAGTGTATCAATGCGTTTAAATCCTTCACTCAAAGGCGCGCGTGCCCATGGACCAATAAGATCGGATAAACACACCAGTGGCGGATCATTCAGCGATAAGCGTTCGACTAAGGATAAAAAATGCCCCCAGGTCGGCGCACGACACCAAGCTACCAGCGCTGCAAAAACGCCTCCGGCAGTGGTACTTAAAAATGGCACCTGAAATGAGCCGCTAACGGGCACTTCTGCCGCAATCAACGCGTCAGCCAATGCTAATGCGGAAGCGTCCGCTAAACGCACCACCACCATCGCCTGTGTGGGAGCTACCTGATTCTTCCGCAGCCAACTAGCAATGGCGCGGCCCGCATGCGTTGGATCACGATAGCGATAATAACTGAGCGCCGATGAAGGGATGACGCGAGAATCATCTAAAATTCCGCTTAACACCGCTTTAACGTCAGCTGATTGCGGAGCCGTGGCCACGATCTGGCTCAATCGTTCTTCCATCGCGTCTGGCATAGCCATACGCAAACGATCTGCGAGCGAGGCGCCAAGACCTAAACGTGCATCATCGACTGCGGCGATAATTAATTCACGACCCGCACCAATTGCTTTCAGCAGGCTTAATTCAGCAGGTGAGAACATCTGGAAATCGTCAATATATATGGCTGTCTTTTTTGGCATGGATGCCTGAGCAGCAATTGCACGCAACCGCGCGCCCGGCAAGGCTACGTTATGTTTTTTCGCCACGGCGGTGAGATGTGCCAACGCCGCAATAACATCCTGCCAGTGAGCCACCACGGCTTGATCCCCGCGTTCACGCAGTGACCGCTCGACCATCGCAAAATCGGCATCGGTAATTCCATGCGCATCCAAGCGTAAACAGAGATCCGCTAATTCATGACCCGTTGCCCGATAGGCCCCTAGAGTTGACCAAGTACTGCGCAATTTCGTCGTTGCATAGTCACGCAAGACATGTGTAGCCCAACTTAATGAACAAGGCGCAGGCAACGATTCTGCACCAGCCGCACATTGTTCGCACAAATCATGAAACGACCACACGGGTGGCAAAATACCGGATCCACCCCAAGTATAGATTTGCCGAACTAAATCAGCTGGCATACCCGCCGTAGGTCGCACCAAAATGGCAGCGCCCAATGGCTCCGCACGTAATCGTTGCCATAAACGCCACGATTTTCCGCTTTGATGTGGTCCCGTGATCAGCGTGACGGACATGATTATTTTTTGTGCTCAACACGTAACACGGTTGCTCTCCGTCGGCTGACCGTATGACGTCAAAGCGGTAGACAAAGTGGTACTTGGGGGAGCCCATCCCGAATTCCGAAAATCCGTCATGAGGTCCGGAGGTCCGGAAGTCCGGAAGTCCGGAAGTCCCGCGTGTTCGTTATTTTTTACAGAGACGAACAATTTTGTTTCGGCTGCAGAAAGGCTGTAGCCAATTGTACTCGGTGATCATCACTGGCCCCAGCATTTCTGCAGCCAATAAATAATCGACCAAAATCAGAAATTAATGATCACGCGAGACTTCCGGACTTCCGGACCTCCGGACTTCCGGACCTCCGGACTTCCGGACTCAAAAGCCGGACCTCCGGACTCAAAAGCCGGACTTCCGGACTCAAAAGCCGGACTTCCAGCCCCTTCATTTCCCCGTAATCGGATGCGTACTCGCAAATGGTTTCGACTCATACGGCACTGGATTTTCAACCACCCGGGGATCTTTGCTGTCACGTAAAATGGTCATGAGCCGATCTGACAGCTCTTGTTTAATAGCGGCTAATTCTGACTTACTGGCTAGA
>SYDV01000085.1 GCA_005801395.1 Planctomycetia bacterium
CATCTATTTGCAACGATTTAGCTTCGATATGTCCGGTTAAGCTGGACTCAGGAATATTGGTAATACGGGTGACCGCATGTTCAGCGCGTTTTTCTACATTTAAATCAGCCCAGCCAATGCGGAACGTTGATAATTGGCGATTCCACACGGTTACGGCAACTGGCTCTCCTGGAATAAAACTGGGATTGATCTTGGTTGGCGACGTTTGTTCTGCCGTACAGGCGAAACTAGATAGCAATGACAGTAATAAACACCAAGCGGTGACTGTGGACTTTAGCATAGTGGCCTATGCTGTGACTTTTTTGATTTCCGCCACTACTTCATGGCGGTTTCTCTGACACCGGTCGATGAGGTTGTGGATACCAGTCAGTTCACGTGTGGCATCACACGACTGGCAGATCAGGCTCGATGTATGAAAGAACGTACCGTTCCTGCTTTACGCCTCACCGTTATCAACGATATCCCGCCTAAAAATGCCGAAGATTACGTTTTATATTGGATGACCAGCGCACGGCGTTTGCAGTGGAATTTTTCCTTACAACGCGCGGTCGAATGGGCCGTGACACTAAAAAAACCGTTGGTTATTTTGGAAGCTCTGCGTTGTGATTATCAGTGGGCCAGTGATCGCCTGCACGCCTTCATCATTCAAGGCATGCAAATAAATGCCGCCGCCTGCGCCGAACACGGTGTTACTTATTTACCCTATATCGAACCACAGTTAGGTGCTGGGCGCGGTTTATTGTCGGCGTTGGCCAAGAACGCTTGTGTCGTTGTGGGCGATGATTACCCGGCATTTTTTTTGCGGCGCATGATTACCGCCGCAGCAACTCAAGTGCCGTGCCGATTTGAAACCGTTGATGGAAATGGATTATTACCTTTACGCGCGAGCGAAAAAGCATGTCCCACGGCGTATGTCTTTCGGCGCTGGTTACAAAAAAAATTACCAATTCATTTAGATGATTTTCCCCAACCATTTCCTTTGAAAAAATTGCCTCGTCTCGTTGCGCCATCATTACCAAGTGCCTGGGGTAAACGCTGGAAAGCAGCGAGTGATTTGTCTGGCACGGCGACATCACTGCGCACGTTACCTATTGATCACAGCGTGTTAATTGCGGCATTGCCTGGTGGAACGACGGCGGCGCAAGCACAAATGAAATTGTTTCTTCGTCAGCGATTAGCGCGTTATCATGAAGACCGTAATGTGGTTGATAATCCCGCCGCAAGCGGTTTATCACCGTGGTTACATATGGGACATTTATCAGCGCATGAAGTTTGTGCCCAGGTGTTCAAGCTGGAGGGATGGGGACCAGAAAAGTTAGCGGCTAAAGCCACCGGAATACGCGAGGGTTGGTGGGGATTATCACCGGCGGCAGAAGCCTTTTTTGACGAATTAATTACCTGGCGTGAAGTGGGGTATCATTATTGCCATCATCGTCCAGCGCATGACACCTATGATGATTTGCCAACTTGGGCGCAACAAAGTTTAGAAATCCACGCCGATGATCCGCGCGCATATATGTATTCCTTAGCCCATTTTACCAAGGCACAGACGCACGATACGTTATGGAACGCCGCCCAGCGTGAATTAGTACAAACGGGTATGATGCATAATTACTTGCGCATGTTATGGGGTAAAAAAATCATCGAATGGACGCGCCATCCACGCGAAGCATTTGCCATCATGACCGAGTTAAATAATCGCTTTGCCCTTGATGGACGCGATCCCAATTCATCAAGTGGTATTAGTTGGTGTTTTGGCCGCTTCGACCGCCCGTGGATGACCCGGCCGATATTTGGCACCATTCGTTACATGACCAGTGCCAGCACCATGAATAAAATTAAACTAAAAAATTATCTGCAGCGCTATGGTGATGACGCTCAAACCAGCGGGATTCAAAACCAATTGGATTTCGCCCCATAAGCAAAAAATAAGATAACACGGCTCTTTCATCTGACGTGTCTCATCGAAGGCATTTCACAGGAGCCTTACTTATGGCTCTATTGGACGCCGAACCAGCGGTCCAAGGTGTGGTGGAATTTTCGCAATTTTTACCCCGGCCTCGATGAGCGCTCTAGTAGCGAGATTTAACGGGTGGCCGCTGGTACTGACTAAGTGATAGCGCAAGGTTGCCGCACAATCGCGTTGATTGATGATGGCTTGTGCTTGATCTAAGTGGCCAAGGCGCGCTAGGCCGATGGCACATAGGACCACTAATTCCAAATGGTCGTGATTTTCAATGCGTCCTGCACTGGCCTCACGCAGTAATGATTCCCACTCTTGGTCGGCTAAGGCAACGTAGGCGAGAATAAGATGTGGCCATAAACTATCAGGTTCACTTCCTAGGGCGACTAAGGCATGGCGTTCAGCTAATCGCCATTCGCCACGTTGTAATGAGCTTCGGCCTGCCATAATGCGTGGCCAAAAAGCGGCAGAATCCTCATGCCACCGTTCCCATGCGGCGCGTATTAATCTGGGTTCTGGTCCATAGCCAGCTAATACTAAATCGGTCGTCGTTGCCGAGGTTAAAACCACACTAGCAGCCGGGCAGTGACAGAATACTAAATCGTGTTCATAGGCAGTGACTTGTGCTAATACGTCACCCATCGCGCGCCACGCCACGGTGGGGCCAGCCTTGGCAATTAATTGTGGAATGGTGTCACGAAATGGTGAATGAATATCTTCAATGACGTAGGCATAATATAATTGCGTGAGCGTCGTGAGGACGTCCTCAGCCAAGCGATCATCACGTAATCGTTCAGCATAACTCAGTGGATTAATCGTGCCGGTATGGTCTAGGGGATATCCGACTTGAGATAAAGTTTTATGTAAGTCAGCAATTTCCGTTTGCCAGGGACCTTGCACGCGGTATTGCCGCTGCATTTCGCGCAACAACATGCGATCAGTTTCTAATTGTTTTTGCGCACGAAAGGCATCTTCG
>SYDV01000086.1 GCA_005801395.1 Planctomycetia bacterium
AGTTTCACCTTAGTCCTGAACCAGTTTATTGCTGCTGACCGCCCCAATGTGCTTTACGTGTTGTGTGATGATTTACGCCCAGATGCGGTTGGCTGTTTCTGCTCCAAGCATGTGCTAACGCCACACCTTGATCGCTTAGCTGCTGAGGGCGTCTTATTCCGTAATAGTTTTTGCACCACATCGCTGTGCTCACCAAGTCGCGCCTCAATATTTACCGGGCTTTACGCACACGGTCATGGCGTCACCAATAATTTTACCGAATTAAATCCGAAACAGGCACATTGGGCGACTCGACTACACGATGCTGGATATAGCACCGGCTATATTGGTAAATGGCACATGGGCGAAGAAAACGATGAGCCACGTCCGGGATTTGATTATTTCGTCAGTCATAAAGGCCAAGGTAAATATTTCGATACGGAATTTAATATTCACGGCCGAGGCGCGAAAATCGTACCTGGATATTATACCAATGTCGTCACTGATATGGCCTTAGATTGGCTTGATAAACAAAACACGGACAAGCCGTGGGCTTTATGTATTGGGCACAAGGCGCCTCATTCTTTTTATTTTCCCGATAAAAAATACGAACACGCCTTTGATCATGTTCGCGTAAACTATCCGCCTTCAGCTTTTGAACTCGAAGATAAACCTGCTTGGATTAAACAGCGACAATCAACTTGGCATGGTATTTACGGACCGTTATTTGAATGGCGCAAAGTGTTTCCCGACACGCGTCCCGAAGCCGTCATTGATTTTGAACGCATGGTCCACGCGTATTGGGGGACCGTGCTCAGTGTTGATGATAGCATGGGTCGTTTAATCGCCTATTTGCGCGGCAAAGGTCAGCTCGACAACACCATTATCGTTTTTATGGGAGATAACGGTTTGTTAGAAGGTGAACATGGCATGGTTGACAAACGCACCATGCATGAAGGCAGCATTCGTATTCCCATGATCGTACGTTACCCAAAAGTCTTTAGCACCCCGCAAACGGTCACCGGCCAAGTGCTAACCGTTGATATTGCCCCAACTATTTTGGAACTTACTGGCACTCCACCATTAGCAAACATTCACGGCACCAGTTTTGTCAAATTAGCCAAAGGTGATGCCACCAACTGGCGTCAATCTTGGTTCTATCACTACAATTACGAACATCAGTTTCCGTATACACCAAATGTGCGCGGCATTCGCACCAATGAATGGAAATACATTCATTATCCCCCAGGCGATGGTTCAGCTGATAAACATCTGGCTGAATTATATCACCTCGGCAACGATCCGCTGGAAAGCAAAAACCTCATCGCTGATCCAAAATATGCCGAGGTTCTAAAAAAACTAAAAGCCGAACTCGAACAACAAATGGCCGCCACGGGCATTGCCCCTGGGCAAGATAAAATGCCCCTCGACCTAGGCATTAAAACCGAATTGCCGGATCAAAAAATTCGCTAAAAAACGTATTTTAAACTAAACTCTCAAACCTCGAATCGGTAATCCGAGATATTTTCCTCATATCTCGGCGTTTGCTTTCACTGACTTCGTTATCGCATTACTGCGGCCATCATTTCTTTCAAACGCGACATTGTCCCAATCCACCATCGACGGCAAAAATACTGCCCGTTATACCATCGTTCGCGGGATCTAACAACGTTGCGGCAAGGCGTGCGACCTGGTCTGGATTACCAATGCGACCAAGCGCATGAAATGACTCTGATATTTTACGCGCGGCTATAGAATTCAACAAGGGCGCTGCCAATGGCGTATCTGTTAATCCAGGGGCAATGGCATTAATGCGTAAATTACGCCGCGCATAGGTTGCGGCCGAAGCACGCACTAAACCTTCGATGCCAGCTTTCGCTGCGGCGATGGCATCGTGATTTGCCAATCCAATACGGGCGGCACCACTGGAAAATAATAATACCGAACCACCTTGTGGTAATAATTCAACCGCCAAACGCAGCGTGGCAAAGGCGGCATCAAGATTAGCCGCCATGACCGCGCGCCATGTTGCGCCATTGATGCGATGGGATGGTTGCAACGCGACTGAACCTACCGTGCAGACCACCCCATGAAATCCGTTCGGACGTAATTCTTGTAGTGCAGCAGCACATGTTGGCAGCACGTCGATGTCGGTGGGATCAGTCACTAACATATTTGCACCAGGGCATTCAGCAGCAGCGACCGCCAATCGCTCTGCTGAACGACCCACCAGAGTAATGCCCCACCCACGCGCACCATGTTCACGAGCAATCGCTCGACCAATGCCTCCAGGGCCAATAATAACAAGATTCGACATAGGCACCCTTCTTTCGAAATTGTGCTATTAAATAGCTATCTATAAAAATCGGCGTTGCAGAAATTGACCACGGAAATCAAAAATATAATCCAGTTGCCGACGAATCCACAGCGCCCTCATGAGTCCACCAAGTGGGCCAAAAGGCAATTCATAAGTTACGCGATCAAGGCATTCCGTTCCCCCAGCAACCTCCGTGAAACGGTGTAGATGGTGCCATAAGCGATAAGGCCCACGTCTTTGCTCATCAACAAAAGCGCATCCAGGATCGACCATGGTAATTTCCGTGAGCCAATTCACCCACATCAACGGTGCTACTTTTACCCGATAGCCAATTAATTGCCCAGGAAACATCGCTTCATCGCCACCCCATTCAATGCGAAATGACAACGATGGTGGAGTCATTTCTTCCAGATTTCGCGGTGTTGAGAAATAATCCCAAGCCATTTGCCGCGACACGGGAATAACTTGGCGACGCTCAAGATGATAGATTGAACCCATGTATGGCCTATGTCGGTAAAATTTGTTTGAACTGTTTCAAGTAAAACCAGAAAGATTCAGTGATTAGACTTATCTATCATCTCAGCTCAGACTTATTAGACAGATCCTAGTTTATCATCCTTCCGCAAAGAATCCGGACCAAAACGGAATTTTTCCGATAGAGGAATACGACTGATAACGGCGATGACTACGCTGTGGATAGAAATAAATACCATACTTGAGAGCACTCGTCTATGAGATACTGCTCATTATATGAAGATACTGCTCACCGGTGCAACTGGCTACATCGGCAAACGTTTGTTGCCAGAATTAGTGAGCAAAGGGCATGTCGTTGTTTGTTGTGCTCGTGACGTGAAACGATTACAAATTCCTGCTTCACTGCAATCAAGCGTGCAACTAATAGAGGTCGACTTCCTTAATGCCGATTCCCTAAAAAATATTCCGACTGATATCGATGGCGCATATTACCTGATGCATTCGATGTCGACATCGACCGATTATGATCAACTGGAATTGCAGTCCGCACGAAACTTTCGCTTGGCCATGCAAGCGACAAACGTGCAACAGGTTATTTACTTAAGTGGAATAGCGAACGATCAGTCACTCTCTAAGCATCTTGCTTCGCGGCACGCTGTTGAACATGAATTAGCCCGAGGATCCTACCATTGTACAACATTACGAGCTGGGATAATTATTGGTTCCGGCAGTGCGTCTTATGAAATCATTCGCGATTTGGTGGAAAAATTGCCCGTCATGATCGCGCCAAAATGGCTCAGCACCAAATGTCAGCCAATTGCCATTCGCGATGTCATCAATTTATTGGTCAATGTTTTGTCACATCAACAAACCTTTGATCGAAGTTTTGATATCGGTGGCCCTGATATTCTAACCTATAAAGAGATGCTGCTCGGCTATGCCAAGGTACGTGAATTACGCCGCTGGATTTACACCGTTCCAGTGATGACCCCTAAATTATCGTCTTATTGGCTCTATTTTGTGACTAGTACTTCATTTAAATTGGCGACTTCACTGGTTGATAGCATGAAAG
>SYDV01000087.1 GCA_005801395.1 Planctomycetia bacterium
ACGCAGTCGTTGACGTTGATGGCTGGAAATTTCAACGTGCCGTTCTTCACCATTTCGTAGAGACGATGCACGCCAGTAGTGGTTTCTTCACTGACACCCAGGATGCCCTTGGACATGCGCGAGTAATAATTTTTGTCTTCCGCTAAGGTGCGCTTAATAGAAGCCAACAACACGCCTTCTTCTTCACTACCTGGCTTGTTATTTAATATTTTAGGATTCTTTTCCGCGTCCTGACCTAAGTGCACCAATAAGGTAAAGTCGCCGCCGTCATCCAAAATCATGTTCGGACCTTTGCCGCCGCCGAAATCAAATAAGCGGTGGGTATAATCCCAATATTCGACCAAGGTTTCGCCTTTTTTGGCGAACACCGGAATGCCAGCTTTAGCGATGGCCGCAGCGGCATGATCTTGAGTCGAATAAATGTTGCAGCTCACCCAACGAACCTGAGCGCCAAGGGCAGCCAGCGTTTCAATCAACACGGCCGTTTGGATGGTCATGTGCAGCGAGCCAGCGATACGCGCGCCTTTGAGCGGCTGAGTCTTGGCGAACTTGCGACGAATCGCCATCAAGCCAGGCATTTCATGTTCAGCGATAGCGATTTCGCGACGACCCCAATCAGCCAGACTGAGGTCTGCGATGATGTAATCGGAGGGTTTGGCGGCGGTTTGAGCGGCTGCTTTTGACATAAGAGTTCCTTATATCACTCCATCATGATAGAACGATGGAAGGCGCAAGCTGAGATTCCCTTTGCATTCAACGCAACGAAATTTGCCCGCCGCCTGCTTTTAGATTGAGTTACCCAGGTGAGAGCCAGCATGCCCGCCCATGGCTAGCCCGCGTCGTATCTTCCGCATCTATCAGTCACTCCAATCACATGCAGCGGAAATCCGTGACTTCATGGCGGCCAAAGGCGATGCCATCCCTGGAACCGTCAACCTGCTGTTAAAGGGGGACCGCACCAAACTGCTCAGCCGCTGGGGTGAAGAAATGGCCGAACTGTGCGGAGTGTTGGATGGAAGCCACGACGATTCCTACCTGATGGAATCAACCCAGACCTTTTATTGGGCAAGTCTTTTTGCCGCCAGCGGAGGAGAGACTTGGGAATCACTCGACTTCGACACTGGCCGTCGGCAAGCCGGAACCTGTAAATTAGATACCGTACCTGAAGTTCGCGCCGCTGCCGCGCGACTCGTGGGATTAGGGCTCGACGCCAAACCCAGTAAATTATTTTTAGTCTGGAACGCCGCCGATTGGATTTATCGACGACAAACGCCCAAAGAGAATCAATGGACGATCGAACAATTAATGGAAGCCGATTTACAAGAAATGAAAAAACGTCCGTACTTAGAACCGATATTAAAAGAAATCACCGAAACTCCCTAGTTTTAATTCACCAACGAGTCACTCATGGCAGATATTCTGGTTTTTGCGCCCCATCCAGATGACGCTGAAATTCATTGCGGCGGCACCATCGCCGCCCATGTGCGACAAGGGGCAAAAGTCGTCGTCGTCGACGCCACCCGTGGTGAATTAGGCAGTCGCGGCACACCAGAAACCCGCGCTACAGAAGCCCACCAAGCCGCAGATATTTTAGGCTTATCCGCACGCGAAAATTTAGGTTTACCCGACGGCGCCATTCCTAGTGACGATGCTGCTGCGCGCACATTAATTGTTGATGCGATTCGCCGCCATCGTCCCAGCACCGTGTTATGTATTCACGAACACGCGCACCATCCCGATCATCAAGCCCTAGCGAGATTAGTCGGCGGAGCGATCAAAGCCGCCGCTCTCCATAAATTGCCCACGCCCAGTAATTCCCCAGCGATCAGCGGCGTACGTTTATGGTATTACGAAGCCGAATTACCGATTCTCCCCACCCTATTAGTGCCACTCACCCAAGCCGATTGGGATAAAAAGATCGCCGCCATCCGTTGTTACGGCAGCCAATTACACAAGCCCGGCAGCAACGAACCCGCAACGTCCATCGCCGATCCAAAATTCCTCAAATGGATTGAATCGCGCGGCAGCACCTGGGGTTATCAAGCAGGCGCGGATTATGCCGAAGCGTTTGTGGGATTAAGTGCTGCACGGGTTGGTGATTTGCGGGGGATATAAGAAGTGATGAAGATACGAGCGATGTTTACAAACAATCGACTTAAGTAGCATGCGAAGTATGGCTAAAGGCCTTCGCTTCCACTGGGATTTACGCAAAGCTCTGTCTAACAAGGCAAAGCACGGCATCACATTTGCTGAAGCCTGTCAGATATTCGCTGACAAATGTGCCATTACCATTCCAGATCCTGACCATGGATCAGATGATGAACTGCGGGAGATTACCATTGGATCAACGGGGAAAATGCGAATAGTCGTCGTCGCACATATCATGAGCGACCATACCGTCAGAATCATCAGCGCTAGGAAGGCTAATGCGCAAGAAACCAAACTTTACAACGAAGGATAATTATGCGTGCCAGCTACGATTTTTCTAAAGGTGTCCGTGGTAAATATGCGAAGCCATTCAGCCAAGGGACAAATCTCATCACCCTGGACCCAGACGTCCAAAAAGCTTTCCCTGACTCGAGTGCTGTGAATAAGGCTTTAAGGGACTTAATTAAATTGGCGAAAAAAACGGCTGCCGTTATTTAATGATTTGTATTCACTCCTAGCGAAAAAGGCTGCGGTGAACATAGATGGCATTCTTCAACATCGAAACACTGTTTTAATGAGGCGCTGCAAGTGTTGGGGATTTGCGCGGCGCTTGAACCAAAATTAGGCTGAACTTCTGACTATCCGTTTCGTTTGCTTTTCCGTTCCACCATGACTAACCCCACGCCCTTCACGTATATCAAAGCCGCACTGTTAATCGTTAGTTTTGTAGTCGCTCTTTATATCGGCTCATGGTTGCTCATCTATAAAATTTTTGGCCAAACTTATCACGGATATGCAAGCTACCGCGATGGCCAATACGGCACCATGTCATTATCGGAAAGCTACTTCTACTATCGCGGTTATGATCGCGTCACAGTTATCAATGAACCAATATTCAATCCCCTCAATAGTTTCACGGGCTGGCTGACATTTCGTGAAAAGAGTTTTGATCCTGATTATTTGACACATACGAAATTTGCCCAACTCCTCGCTTCCGGAAAAATATCACCCAACGGAACCTATCGTTGGACAATTCGCCACATGACCATTTACATTGCTCGATACAGCCCACTCGGATTTCATTCGTATCACTACGAACCTGCCGGTTTAGTAAAACCATAGCAATGAGGCGAGCCGCAAAGCGGCAATGCCGGTTTAATAAAACGTTGCGAGCGCATTAATCAAAGCGACCACCAACCGCAGTCCGCGGGTCCAGGGGCGGCAGAGGCCCTGGCAGGCGTAGCGGACAGAGTCCGCGAACAGCAATCCCCCGAGTGAGCGAGAGCGAACGAGCGGGGACCAGGCCCCGTTTTGCGTAGTGGAGCGAAGCGCAGCGAAACAAAACTGAGGTGACGAAGTCGCCGATTCGCCGCAGGCCGATCGCCGCGAAGCGGAGACCTGCGCAGCAGGCCAGCCACGCAGTGGCGCAGTCGTCCGAGGCGGGGGCCGCAGCTTAAGAGCAACGTGCTCTAAAATTGCGCGCTTGTTTTTTCGAACAGAGGACAGGGAACCCACTGCTGCACAATGATGCAGCAGTCTACCTTCCCAAACCACGGCACGCTGATCGCTACCTCCTGTTATCGAGTGTTTCTCCCCCGCTCGTAGACGAGGAAGTGCTGCATGATCGCACAAAAGAATCTAGTTGTCATCGGCAACGGTATGGTTGGCCATCGCTTTTTGGAACAGGCCGTCGAGGCCGGGCTCCATC
>SYDV01000088.1 GCA_005801395.1 Planctomycetia bacterium
CGGTCGATGGCGCGTAAAAGACGGTAATGCCAGCGTTGATGCTAGTGGCACGTGGCACAATCAGGCATTTGATGGACCCGCTGCCTATAAACAGCTTTTAGCGAAACAGCCGGATGAATTTGTGAATGGATTTATCGAACACTTTTTGAGCCATGCTCTCGGTCGTCGACTAGAAGCATTCGATCTACCCGCGATAAACGACATTCGCCATAACGCGGCTGCTAACGGTTATCGTTTTTCCGACATCGTTCTTGGAGTAGCCAAAAGTTACCCCTTTCAAGGAATCCGTAACACCAAGTGATTAAATGACTTAGGGACAATGCGGTAACCAAGGGAGAAACCGAGACACCGATTTCAACGAGCTATTTCAATCATACGTGGGATGAGCGTATACTGAGACTAAGGATAAGTAACTTATGCAATCAGCGCCGTCAGATGCCTTTATTAGCGAAGTATCCCGTGCGCAAATCCATTTGCACGCCTTCATCATGTCATTGATTTGGCGCGCATCGGATGCCGATGATGTATTACAAGAAACCAATTTAGTATTATGGCGTAAAATTGATGAATACGATGCCGCCAGACCGTTTTTGCCGTGGGCCATGCGCATCGCTCAATTGCAAGCTATGGCTTGGTTAAAAACGCATAATCGTTCCCGACAACGTACAAGCGATCAGGTGCTCGAAAGCATAGCAGAAGAGGCAATAGAAGACTGCAGCGATCTTGATCCACGTCGCATTGCTTTAAGTGATTGTCTTAAAAACCTCAGCAAAGATCATCGTCTATTGATCGCGCAGCGCTATCAACCAGATGGTTGCGTAAATGACGTCGCCCGCGAACGAGGCAGTTCACCAAAAGCCGTCTCTGAAATGTTACGGCGAATTCGCCAATTATTATTGTCCTGTATAGAAACGAAATTTGGTAAGGTGATTTCATGAATAATGAATTGGAACAACTCTGCAATTGTCTCTTAGATGACTCACTGAATAAAGCACAGCATCAACGATTGGAGGATATTCTGCGCGATGATCGACAAGCGCGCGAGCGTTTCCGTAATTACATGAAATTACATGCGGTCATTCGTCGTGAATACAGCGCACTTGCCGCCGAGCTAGAGCAGGCTCACGCTAAACAACCAAGACCATGGCCATGGGCAATCATTGTTCGCACCACCATGGCCGCACTGCTGATGGCCTTAGTCATGGTTGGTATAATTTATTCTGACAAAACCAATAGCTCAAAAAATACCCTTAGTTTAGTCGCCCTGACCAATGGTGATCTGATGTGGTCGTCAGACCCATCAAACCGACGATCGTTAAAGATCGGCGACCAAGTGACTGCTGGTTTGCTGCAATTAGACGGTGAAGCCGCGAACGCGGTTCTGATGTTTACTGACGGTACAAACCTAAGGCTGTCTGGTCACGCCGAAATCGAATTCAATGAACAAGCACAAAAAAACGTTCTCCTAAAAAGCGGGATTTTTTATGCTGATGTGAGCCCACAACCAGCTGGTTTCCCCATGATAATTACGACGCCTACCGCTCAGCTACAAATTTTAGGGACCGTTTTTAGCGTTTCTGCTGACGAAACGAGCACCGCATTAAATGTCGAAAGTGGACATGTTCGCATGCAGCGTTTAGTTGATGGCCAGTCAGTGGACGTCACCACTCAACAAAGCGCCATAGCATCAGGAAATACCGCCAACGAATTATCTAAACAACAACGAGTTCGACCTCTGGATAATTGGAAGAGTCAATATTCGCATGAACCACCATCTTATTGTAAAGGCCTATGGATTCCACCAACGGAGCAGCAGCGCGGTTTCATCCGTTCCGTACTATTAAGGTCTGGGAAAAACAGCGAAGGAATCCCTATTTCTCTTTACGGTGTGACGATGCGTTCACCGTTGCGGCGCGAAAAACCATTCGTCCATGTAACTCCGACCTCAGTGGTCACCATGCGTTACCGGACGAATATAACTAGTCCACCATCCGTAGTGAAAGTGTTTTTTAGCACACACCGCATTAACGGAGCGTTTGGCGGAAATTTTGAGTATGCATTTAATCCTTCTCATGGTGCTGCTTCAGATGACGGATGGAGGACTATTTCATTTCCCACTGCATCTGCTTTACCGGTGACGCCAGAGAAGAACCAATTTATGTCAAATGTAGATATCGTTTTAACAATGCCATTTACCGTTAATGAAAAGAGTCAATTAGAGGTTGCTCATATTGAATTCAATTCAACGCCAGTAAAATAAATAATCATTTTTTCGTAAAGGTAATTATGATTCCTCAGATCTTTCGACCTTTATCTCGGCGTACCGTCATACGCGGCATTGGCGCGTGTTTAGCCCTGCCGTGCTTAGAAGCCATGTTGCCAAGAAGCCTTTCGGCTGCCGAGCAGCCAAAAGCGGAACAGCCGCAACGTATACTGTTTATCTATACCCCGAATGGTTACGAACAGTCGTCTCTTTTGCCGACTGAGATTAAACCTGGATTACAGCCATTATCGTTAACTCAGACCCTGGCACCGTTAAAGGACATAAGTTCAGACATC
>SYDV01000089.1 GCA_005801395.1 Planctomycetia bacterium
GTCCGTTTTTCGCGCGCAGATTATCGTTTTCCCTAATGACCAATCACGCTTTCTTGCGTAATAACCCGCCTTTTCTACCGCGGTAATAATGTCGTCCCTCTTATCGTCATTCATCGTTTTGTTCTTTGGTTACCAGCGTTTTGAAAATAAATCCGCTTCTATCAGTGAATTTAATGCCGTCGTTAGCAATATGATTTCTGACTTTTTTCATTTCCAAAATGGCCACCAATGCGATCGAAGCTTAATTCTCTTTAAACCGCGTCGCTTCTGCCACACTAAATGGCACCGCCTCATGTGGCAACGTTTCCGTTTCCATGCCAATGGTTTGATCTTTGTGCGGGTGATCGAGATGAATCATCACCGCACCTTTGGTACCTAAACTTTTGAGAATATGGTGTTCTAATTTTTCGACTGCCGCGTGGGCTGCGGCAACGCTCCATAAGGACGGCACGACCAGATGAAAATCAACGTACGTTAAATCACCGCTTTGGCGCAAACGTAAATTATGGACATCACGCCACGCTGGATCGCGAATATCATTAATAGCTGCGACCACCCGTTCGACGGCATGCGGATCTAATTCGTCGAGTAAGCCCGCCATCGCTTGGCGCACTAAGCGAGTACCAAAATATAAAATCACCATGGCTAAAATAATCGCAACTCCGCTATCAATCCACACACGCAATGGGCCAGGGGGCAAAATCCACAACAATCCGACACCAATGACGACCCCAAGACTAGTCCATACGTCGCTTAAGACATGGTAGCCGTCGGCTTCTAGAATGGCCGACTTGGTACGGCGACCGACTCGTAATAACCACGTTCCGAGAAATAAATTGATGATGGCGGCCAACACGATCAGGCCAAAACCAACCCCGACCTCATGCGGTTGATGACCAGCCAGTAAACCGGCAATCGCTTGCCATACGATGGCTATGGCAGCCAACACAATGGCACCACCTTCAAAGCCAACCGACAAGTGTTCTGCCTTGCCATGGCCATAAGGGTGCTCTGCATCAGGCGGAGCTGAGGCAAAACGGAAACACCAAAACATGAAGCTCACCGCCGCCACATGGACGACCGATTCCAAAGCGTCAGACAAAATGGTTGCCGACCCCGTCAGAACGTACGCTCCCATTTTCAGTCCCAACATCACGAAACCGGTGACGAGACTGAGCAAGGCAGCACGGAATTGTAAGCGCTGACTGTCCATGGTTGGGGAGTGTGTTGGGCTTTTGGGGGTCCGGAAGTCCTTGGTTGAGTTCGGAGGTTTTGATATGGTCTGAGGTCCGAGGTCCGAGGTCGAATCAAAATACATCGGACCAGCCGAAGGCGATCGGACAGCGGACATCGGCAATCCCCTACCCCCAGACTCCAATTGACCCCACGCCACAACTGACAGACTAGCGACGTCAGTTCGTCAATCGGACCGACTTCCTCTCCTTCTATATAACCTTGAGTGTATCGTCCGTCGCCAGCTTGGCTGGTTTTTGTCTGCAACCTGCTGTTTCATCGATGTTTACTGGATTCCCAACACCCATCGGAGTTTTCAACCACACGCTTCGCCAGTATCTCAGCAAAGTCGACAATCGGATGATCCTCGTGTCTTAAACGAGTTATCCATGGATCCTATTTTTGTCGCGATCATCGCCGTAGTTGCGATTATCGCCGGTAGCGCAGTGAGTGCGCTGATTATGTCTTCCCGCCACCGCCGTACCCTTGATGGCGAAAAACGTGCCGTCGAGGAACGCCTTGCCGCTCAACACACTGAGCGCTTGAAGCAGTTAGAAGCGCAAGCTCAGGCTGAATTAACGCGTAAGCGTCAAGCGATCGAAAATGAATTGGCTCGTGATCGTGAGTCCGTAACCCGCGAATTAGAACGCGCCAAACGCGATGCCGCCGCCGCCAGTGAAGCCGAAGAGCGGACGCGCAAACGCGACCTCAAAATGGCTGAACGCGAGACCAGCATGGATCGTAAATTGGAAGCACTCGACCAACGTGATTCCAAGCAACGTAAATTGGAAGAGCAAATGCTCGCACGTGAACAACAATTGATCGAACGCCACAAAGCCGTCGACCAACGCGAACTCGGCATCGACAGCCGCTTAAGCGAAGTCGCTGGCCTGACTCGCGAACAAGCGCGTGAAGAACTCCTCGGGCGTTTGGAAAAAAGTCTGACCGCCGAGCAATCGGAACGTATTGCGAAGCACGAAAAGGACCTGACTGCGCGCCAAAAAGAAATGGGCATCGAAATTGTCGCCCGCGCGGTGCAACGGTACGCTGCTGAACACACTGCCGAAACGACGGTCGCTAAATTCAAAATTACCGACGATGACGTTAAAGGTCGCATCATCGGCAAAGAAGGCCGCAACATTAAAGCCTTCGAACAAGCCACTGGCGTCGATCTCATCTTAGACGAACAGCCTGGCGTCATTGCGATTAGTTGCTTCAGCGGTCTGCGCCGCGAAATGGCACGTCGCACGTTAGCAGTATTAATTGAAGATGGTCGCATTCACCCAGGCCGCATCGAAGAAGTCATGGCCAAAGTCCAACAGGACATGGACCGTGAAGTATTAAAACTTGGCGAAGACGCCGCATTCGCGGTCGAAGTTTCCGGCCTGCATCCGCAATTACTGCGCTTACTCGGCAAATTACAGTGGCGCACCAGTTACGGTCAAAATGTTTTACAGCACACCCAGGAAGTCGCGTTTTTGTGCGGCGCGATGGCTGCCGATATGGGTTTAGATCCAAAACTCGGACGTCGTTGCGGCTTGATGCATGACATCGGTAAAGCCATCGACCACGAACAAGAAGGTAGCCACCCTGAATTAGGTTATGAAGCCTTGAAGCGTTACGGCGAAAATGAAATCGTCGCCAATGCCGCACTCGCGCATCACGAAGGTCA
The DNA here is from genome assembly GCA_005801395.1 of Planctomycetia bacterium. The sequence continues at coordinate 2,906 of SYDV01000089.1, forward strand.
TGCGGTCTTATCCGCTTACACCGTGCTTGCCGCAGCTGCTGATGCGATCAGCGCCGCACGTCCAGGCGCACGCAGTAAAAATATTGAAGGCTATATTAAGCGTTTAGAGAAACTCGAAGAAATCGCCTGCGCACAACACGGCGTACAAAAAGCCTACGCTATTCAAGCCGGTCGTGAATTACGCGTGATCGTTAGTGGCAAAGATGTTCCAGATGGCGATTTACCAAAACTCGCACGCGATATTGCTCGTCGTATCGAAGACGAAGTCGCCTTTCCTGGCGAAGTCAAAGTTACCATTATTCGTGAAATGCGTCATTTCGCGATTGCTAAATAAACTATTTATTCCCGCACATCTTTTGTGACGCACCGTTAAAACCACATGTCACTCGCGTCTCTTGCCGCTCTTTCCCATAAACTTTGTGTTGATGCCGTCGCGTTGGCTCGTTTGCAGCGTGACGGCACCGCGATTGCCGTCATCGCCTGGGAATCACCGCTCGACGCTGATCCAACCGCTGCTTTTATCGCCGCCGAACACTGTGGGCGCACTTTACTTTGGCATGGTGATGAATGGCAACTTGGAATCGGACAGGCATGGCACGTCGATAGCGATGGACCTGGGCGCGGTACGCATATTGCCGCTCAAAACGCACGTTTAGAAGCCCGCACCGTAGTCGCCGTTGATGGTGACCAGGCGATGCGAGCGACGTTACCTGCCTGTTTAACTGCCTTTAGTTTTGAAGATCGCCCACCATCAGCTAGCCATTGGGGTGCGCATTTACCCGGCGCGCAAATATGGTTACCACGACGGTTATTGTGGCGCCGTGCCGATGGCCGTTGCTGGACCATTGCGGCATTAACGGTCCACAGTACCGACGATGCCGCTGAAATCGCTCATCGTATCTTAGCAACACCTACGAAAATTGAATCTGCTCCACTCGTTTCCTGGCCGGTTGTTGTTGGTAATTATGTCGAAGAAGTCGAAGACGCCGTCGCCCTCATTCACGATGGTGCCTTGCGCAAAGTGGTTATCGCACGATCCGTCGATCATCCGTTACCGAAGGCCTACAAAGAGCCACAATTAATTGCCAATCTTCGTCGATTAGGCGAACGCGCCACCCTCTATGTCCATGACTTACCAGGCGCAGGATTATTTTGCGGAATTAGCCCAGAAGTTTTATTTACCGCACATGAACGTACCGTCACCACCATGGCTCTCGCGGGTACTACCCGACGCGGAAAAAATGCTGCGGATGACGCCCATTTAGTCGAAGCCTTAATTGCTGGCACCAAAGAGCGCAAAGAACACGGCGTGGTGGTCGAACATTTAGTATCGGTCTTACGCGGTCGTGCCGCACCTTTTACGGTGCCATCCGCACCACATCCGCGACTGTTGGATCAAGTCATCCATTTAGAAACCGTGCTGGAAGCCGAACTCGCGCGGCTTGATTACGTAGATTTATTAGCCGCCCTCCACCCAACCCCAGCCGTTTGTGGATTACCCACCGCCACTGCCACACATTACATTGCTCGTCGCGAAAAATTACACCGTGGCTTATTCGCTGGCACCCTTGGCTATATCACCCCAAACGCTGCCCGAATCATCGTCCCCCTGCGTGGCGGAATTATTCGCCATGATTTAGGTGTCGCTCGTTTATTCGCCGGTGCCGGTATTATTGAATCATCGATTCCCATAGATGAACTCAACGAGACCGAATTAAAATTTTCGGTCATGCGCCAAGTATTAAAATCGTAAAACTCACCAGTGTTTCGGTTCGCTTTCCAGGCGTTGAATCCACAAAAAACTTCCAACCGCATTGCGATTAACCCACCATTGTTGTTGAGTTCCAGCTAGCGGAGTACCTTGGTAAACGTCCTTATAAGCATCTTTATTAATTTCCGGTAACTCCCAATACCCATCTTTTATTCGCACGCCCATTCCTGAACCACCGACTGCGGAAGTCCATTCCGTACGAAACCACATGATCCGTTCTTGCTGGCGTAATTCGGCAAAGTAGTTCCGGTCTTGGAGAAATAGCACGTGAGCTCCCTCTGCTTTCGCCTCATCATAAGTACGATATCCTAAGGTCGCTCCTGCTCCACAGGTGATGGTAAATGTGGCTGGCTCGACAAAATTCGTGAGGCTCGTGGGGTTCGCAGGATTACCAGGGGTGTTCTTATCGCGATAAATACGCATCCATGCTTTATTAACCGTGGCCATTCGTGGCCGTGGTTTACCCTCCTCAAATTCCTTCCAATTCGGTGCGACCGGTTGCGGATCTGGCGTCTTGTAATTAACCAAATCTTTCCAATCCAGCGTCGGCTGCAACGGACCCGGATTATGAGCGAAGGTTGGCTTGATCGCGTACGGTGGCTGTTCCATGACAAATAATTCAAAACGCGCTGCTTTGCCACCAATAACGGGAAATCTGTCGCGATCGTCATTA
>SYDV01000006.1 GCA_005801395.1 Planctomycetia bacterium
CAATTAGAACTTGGTCAACGCTTTGCGGCGGCGTGGTTGCAAAGCGCGAAGTAATTTAAAGACGTCAATATCACGCAAATTTTGGGGCCGCGCACATCATCTCTTATGGCCCTCAGATAGCTGATTAGATAGCCCTATAAAATTACGGACTGACTCTTTCTGCCCTAACGGGACTATGTGATTTTGTCGTAGTCTTATTTACTTTTATAGCCGCGAATAATGGACGAATTGATAATCCTTTTTCGAAGCCCACCTTGCTCTGTAAATGAAAATGTAGGTGCGGCTCAGATGAGTTTCCGGAATTGCCGCAGCTGCCTAGTTTCTCACCTGATTTAATCATTTCACCAGCACGCTTAGAAACCGTACCGTTCTTTAAGTGTGCATATACGGAAACGAAACCGCTAGAATCCTGAATCATAATGACATTACCGTATACCATCTGTGGATTCATTTCACCCGGAATGTTGTCTGGGATGCCATCGACCGAGATAACCACCGTGCCATCATGTGCCGCACAAATGGTCTGATCCCAACAATAGAAATCTTCATTTGTTTTTCCGTCTGTTCTTTTTGATTGGCTTCCGTCTTGGCAAATGACGAAATCTATTGCGAAATTTTGGGCGCCAATTCCATGATGATTATTTTGTTTCGCCTTTTCGCCGCCCGACAATACGTACCACTCACCGTCGAACGGTAGCCTGGTCAAAAGTGCTTCGCCTCCCAGCTCTCTAATTTTAGGCTTTGTTACGAACCACGCCCAGATAAAAAGTGCTAAAAAGCCTACTAAAATGCCAACAATAAAGGTGAGAATCAATTTCATATCTCTGCAAACCTAAAGGTAAGAAGGCAGGTAACAAGACTGAAACAAAATGGGAATCGTGGGTTTGCAGCCTCCTCTGATCAATTGATAGCGTAAATCACCATTAGTATCACGCCGCCCACAACCCCAGTCCCAATCGCTGTAAACAGGCGAGCCAGGCGTTGCGTTCTTTCACGCGCACTAATTTCAAAAGGCACTGAATTTTTTCGTCTTCCGTGAGCGCACGTGGGCGGTTTTTTAGTGTCATGCCCATTTCTTCGGGCGTGCGATTATCTTTTCGGACATTACATTTGCGACAGGCGGTTACGACATTCAGCATCGTATCGGGACCGCCACGGCTACTGGGAATGACGTGATCGCGCGTGCCGGTGGTCATGCTCACCCGCGTTCCGCAATATTGACACTCAAAATTATCGCGAATGAAGACCGCTTTGCGATTTGGGACATTGAATACCTGACGACGACGAACGGTTTTTACTTGGTAGCGCATCAACACGACTGCGGGTAAATGAAAAACACAATGCTGACTACGCACGACGTCGGGATATTCTTCCAACGACACCGCTTTGCCGGATAGCACTAAACCGAGGGCATCGATCCAATGTTCTTCGATTGCGAGAAATTCATAACTAGCGTTGAGTACCATGCAGCGCGACATAGCTCCTCCGACTGACGGCGGAGTGTAGGAGCCGTATCAGGGAGGAAATAAGAGATTTTGCTCGGTTCGGCATTCGGACCGGTCGAGGTGAAGCGTCCGACGTCCGACGGCCGATGTCTCTTACTATTTCAGTCTAATCTGCTGCCATTTGTTTCGCTGCCGACCCGTTGGCAAACAACCGTCATCACGCGCCTAATTTTCCAGCCTGATCAATTAATTAAAAAAATGTAAGCCCTACAAGACATCGGACATCGGACATTCCAAGTCGGACATCGGACGTTCCAAGTCGGACGTTCCAAGTCGGACATCGGACGTTCCAAGTCGAACATCGGACGTTCCAAGTCGAACATCGGACGTTCCAAGTCGGACATCGGACGTTCCAAGTCGGACATCGGACCAGTATAAAATTTATTTCGTCAACACATCCAAAGCCGGAGCACCAGCGATTAACAAATACAGTGCGGCAACGATCGCCAAAGCCGCGGGCACTAATTTATAGCCGACCCACATGCGAAAAACGGCGGGTGAACCCGTGTCTTGGCGTTGATCTGATTGCGGAGAAACAGCCGTTGGCGCCATAATGGCGTGCATGGCGATACATATTTTGAATAAACCAAAGGTCAGCAGAACCAAAGCTACGTTGGTCGAAAATGGTACCAACGTCAATTTGAACATTAACGACGTTACGGCGAAAATAATCGACACGACGAAGGCACCAAAAACTAAAAACAACACGACACGGGGTCCGCTGTGCGGAGCCCGTGTCGTGGTTGGTGTTAAGCCATCGCTCATTGCTGAACCGTTCTCAGAAAGGAGCGATCATTGATCACTTGGCGATCGCCTTTGCCGCATCAGCGATACCAGCGATGCCAATACCGTGTTTGTTATACAATTCATCAGCGGTGTAGGCGCTTTGGCCGAACTCACCCTTAACCCCTAAGACTTTGACTTGGGTTGGTAAGGAATCCACTGCCGCGAGTGCGGTCAATAGCATCGAACCAGCACCACCAACGATTTGGTGATCTTCGACGGTGACTAATTTGCCACCGCATTTGGCGAGGGCAGCTTTATGACCTGCCACATCAGGGTGGTTGGGTGTCGCATTATTTAATACGATCGCACCGATACCATCTGCAGCGAGTTTTTCGGCGGCTTTCATCGCATGAGTAACTAAAGAGCCATTCGCACTGATCACCACGTTTTTGCTCTTACCTGCCGTCGTATCGGCAACCGTCATCGCTTTACCCCAGGCGTAATCCACGCCAGCTGGTTTGATCGTCACGGGATAATTTTCACGACCACAGAAGAACAACACGGCATCTGGGTGATGTCCGGCCTGACGGTCTTTGGCGAATTTGTCGATGGCATAACCCATCGCCCAATCCGCTTCTTCTTCCGTCGCTGGGCAATATTGCTGCAAGTGTGGGACTGAACCAGTTGCGGCCAAATAATAGAGCCCTTGATGCGAGGCACCGTCGGCTGCGTCTTGGAAACCAGTATGACTAAACACGGCAATTACTGGTGATTGACTGAGAATGCCCATGGTGATGGGCAATAAACCTTTGGTCGCACCAAATTGAACGAAAGTATCAATGACAGGGATGTAACCTTGCTTCGAGAAACCCGCAGCGGTGCTGGCCATGTTCGATTCTGCAACACCCACTTCAAACGATAATTGTGGGAATTTCGCACGGAAAGGCGCCACACCAGTGGAGCCTTGTAAGTCGGCGCTGACGCTAACCACGGGTAAACCTTTTTCCGCTGCGGCGATCATGGCCTTTGGAAAGCCACCTTGAATTTTATTCTTTTTCACGGCTGGTGCTGCGGACGCCGCTGGGGCTGGTGCTGCAGCTGCTTTCGCTGCCTTGGCAGCTGCAGAAGCTTCGATTTCTTTTAACCATGCTTCAAATTCGGCTGCCAGTGGTTTTCCACCATTAATTTCGTCGACGAATGCGCGTAATTTACCATTGGTAATATCGCCACCGCCTAAGGGATATCCGTGACCGCCGCTCGATGATTTAACCGTGCTCGCGACGCCGAAACCTTTGACAGTTTTGGCCCAAATAGCCACCGGCTGCGTTGGATGTGCTTCGACTGCGGCCACGGCTGATTCGACGGCGGTATACGCTGCTTGCAGATCATTACCATTTTCGAGTTTAATAATTTTCCAACCCTGAGCTTCAAGCGAACTGAAATACGGCTTCATCGAGAAGCTGTCTTCGTCGACGCGACCAGACAATTTGGTATTATTATCGCTGACCACCATCACGAATGGTGCTAATAAACCTTTTGCGGCCAATCCAGGAATCGCACTCACTGATTCTTTCGCTTCGCCTTCCATCATCGCACCGTCGCTGATCACGCAGATCGTGGTGCGTTTGTGATTGGCCAACACATCGGCCATGGCCAGACCCTGGGCGATTGGCAGTGACGAGCCTAATGGGCCGTTGGAAATCATCACGCCATCTGGGAATACATGTGATTCCCCGTGTCCGGTGAGTTTCGAGGTAATGGAGCGGAAGGCTTTGAGGTCATTTACCGTCACGCCAGCGAAGCCGTAATTCGCTTTCAACGCGTATACACCATTTTCGGTGTGACCAGCATCATTAGCAAAATTAAACTGCTGGTACCATGGTTTTGGACTGAAAATAATACCATGAATGGCCGACATAATTTCGGCTAAAGCCGCCGGACCACCCCAATGGCAGGCAGCGCCGCCAACGACGGCATTCATGTCCATTAATGCGACCATGACGCGAGTCGCCACGGGACAGGCTACCGTTTCTTTGCCACCATCAGCCCGTTTCACGGTCGCAGGGAACTTAGGTACCCCAGGATTGCCTGCTAAAGGATTGGGATAGACCAAACCTTTGCGGAAACGTTGTTCTGGTGGAATGGCGGCGGCGGCGGCGAGTTCAACTCCCATGGGTTCTGCTCTCTTCTTTCTAACGTGGTGTATTGGAGCGCTGGATAATGGCGCGGAGCTTGGCGGTGCAAGGACTTGGAGCATCCCATACCCCCGATTTTTCGTATCCGCAACCGCTGTGGCATGTCCGTTCCCCCCGCA
>SYDV01000007.1 GCA_005801395.1 Planctomycetia bacterium
AAAGGCGATGTGCCCGAAGGGCTAAAAAATAAAACGGTTATTTCTCTTGATCTTGGTTCCTTAGTCGCTGGCGCGAAATTCCGTGGTGAGTTCGAAGAACGGCTGAAAGCTGTGCTTGATGAAGTGAAGTCGTCTGACGGTGCTATTATTTTATTCATTGATGAAATGCACACCTTAATGGGAGCCGGTAAATCTGATGGCGCCATGGACGCCGCTAATTTACTTAAACCGCTGTTAGCTCGTGGAGAACTGCACTGCATTGGTGCCACCACGTTAGACGAATATCGCAAACACGTAGAAAAAGATGCCGCTTTTGAACGCCGCTTTCAGCCCGTGTTGGTAGGTGAACCTGCGGTCGAAGATACCATTTCTATTCTGCGCGGATTACGCGAGCGCTATGAAAGCCATCACGGAGTTCGGATTGCTGATGCCGCATTGGTCGCCGCAGCCACGCTGAGCGATCGCTATATCGCGGATCGTTTTCTACCGGACAAGGCCATCGATTTAGTTGACGAAGCTTGCGCTAATGCCCGTGTTGAATTGGACTCTTCGCCGGAAGAAATTGATCAACTAAATCGCCGCACATTACAATTAGAAGTCGAAGCGACAGCACTTAAACGCGAATCAGATAAAGCCAGTAAAGAACGATTCGATAAAGTACGCGTTGAATTATCGAAAGCGAAAGAACAATTATCTTTACTGACGACTAGACATCAGTCGGAAAAATCACGCGTTGATGATCGCCGTAAAATTCGCCAACAAATTGAAGACGCTAAACTACTGATGGAACAGTCAGAGCGCGCCTACAATTTAGCCAAAGTTGCGGAATTACGTTATGGGGTGATACCTGATTTAGAGAAAAAATTAGTCGCCATGGCCAATGACACGACGGTCACCATGTCGAGCGAATCGGTTGGTCCTGATGCTATTGCCGAGGTCGTAAGCCGTTGGACTGGAATCCCAGCCAATAGACTCACCGAAGGCGACCGCGAACGATTACTTAAACTCGGTGATCGACTCCATGAACGCGTAGTTGGCCAAAATGAGGCCGTCGATGCGGTTGCAGAAACTGTTTTACGGTCACGTGCAGGTTTGTCAGATCAAAATCAACCACTTGGTTCATTCTTATTCCTAGGACCCACTGGCGTTGGCAAAACTGAGTTAGCCAAAGCTTTAGCCGTTGAATTATTTGACGATGAAAAACATATCGTTCGGATCGACATGTCGGAATATATGGAAAGTCACAGCGTTTCGCGGCTCATCGGTGCGCCTCCTGGTTATGTCGGTTACGATGAAGGTGGTCAATTAACCGAAGCTGTTCGCCGACGCCCCTATTCCGTCGTGTTATTTGATGAAGTAGAAAAAGCACACCCGCAGGTATTTAATGCATTATTGCAAGTTTTGGATGAAGGTCACCTGACCGATGGGCAGGGACGTCGAGTGAATTTCAAAAACACCGTCGTCATCATGACCAGTAACCTGGGGGCCGAACATTTATTAGCTGGTGTTACACCTGGTGGCGAATTCATGGAAGGCACACGCAAGCAAGTCATGGATATTGTACGCTCACATTTCCGCCCCGAGTTTCTCAATCGTCTTAATGATATCGTAATTTTTAGTCCACTGACGCGTAAGAATCTGAAAGGTATCATTGCTCTGCAAATCGCACGCATTGCTGAACGTTTGTCTGAACGTCATATCAAATTAACACTCACTGATGACGCAATTGATCGCATCCTGAAAGACGCCTACGATCCGCTCTATGGTGCAAGACCACTAAAACGTTACTTAGAGCGTCAAATCACCAATGGACTTAGTCGAAAATTAATTGCTGGTGAATTAACCGATGGCAGCAACGTAATTTTAGAACCGGACAGCGTTGAAGGCTTAAAATTACAAGTCGAAGCAGCAGGAGGCGAACGCGCTGAAGCCCAGCGATAAGTTGAATATGATGAAAAATAAACTTTTTATAATAACGCCAACGCTGCCGCATGCAGGAGACCATTGGTAACCACTGCATTCCCTGAGCGAATTGAGGTTGTTCCTCGCAAATCACTAAATCTACCACCTGCTTCGTTCACTACTAAACTGGTAGCTGCGACGTCCCAAACTGATAATTGAGGTTCGACCACAATTTCAGCGCGGCCGCTGGCGACTAACATGTGACCATACGCATCACATAACCCACGCTGTAGCGCGGTGAGCTGATTGAGCGCCGTAAATGCCGCGTCCATTTTGTTTTTACTAAACCAAGCTGGTGATTCATAACAAAATAAAGCCTGATCAAGCTGTGCAATCTTCGAGACTTGTATCGCTGTCCCATTACAACGCGCACCACCACCATAAACCGCATCGTACATTTCATTAAGCGCAGGGATAAACACTGCTGCTGCCACTACTTGATTTTGTTCTTCACACGCAACCAGCGTAGCCCACAACGGCACGCCACGAACAAAATTACGTGTACCATCAATCGGATCGACAATCCAACGACGACCGTTGTCTATCCCACTTGACCCGAGGCTCTCTCCGGTCTCTTCACCAAGCCACGCATCATTTGGAAAGTTTTTTTGGATAAGAGACTTACAAGCAGCTTCCGCTTCGCGGTCTGCCACGGTCACGGGACTTTCATCTGATTTCCATTCAACCTGTAAGTCGGGTCGGCGAAAATGCGCTAATGCCGCGCGGCCGCCAGCTTGGGCGGCAGCAACTGCGACATCGCGGGCTTGGCAGTGGAGAGACAGAGCTTTGGCCATCGGGCACCTCGGTAGTTGGCATGCTGACAGGTCAAGCAAGACTGCCAAGCCTGTGGCGGTTTCAGTAGGTGACATCCGTGCAACCCCAGGCAACGTGTCACCCCAATAGGGAGTATTCGCTTCATGAGCGCTGAATTGACGCAAGCACCAAATGTCCTCGCAGCGGGCGTCGAAATCCATGGCTACGTTATCCAACATTTGCTTGGCCGTGGCGGCATGGGCAATGTCTATTTGGCCACCCAAAAATCGCTCGATCGGCAAGTTGCGCTAAAAATTTTGCACCCGAATCGCCTACGCAATCCTGCGGCGATCGAAGGTTTTTTACGCGAAGCACGCGCAGCGGCCCAATTAAATCATCCAAATATCGTGGCCGTACATGACGTCTTCGTTGAAGCTGAGCGCAAGTTGTATTGTTACTCGATGGAATATGTCGAAGGACTGACCGCCAGCCAATTAGTGCAATCGCAAGGTGTGCTTAAGCGTTCGCAAGCGCTCCACCTCACGTATCAAATTGCTAAAGCGTTGGGACAGGCGCATCGACAAGGCTTAGTCCACCGCGATGTAAAACCTGATAATATTTTGATCACGAAAGGTGGCAGCGCTAAATTACTCGACCTTGGCTTGGTACGCGACCGCATCATGCAAGCGCCGGAATCTGGTTCACGCGTACTTTCTATTGTCGGCACTCCAGAATATTCCGCTCCCGAACAACACCGGAATCCGAAACAAGCCGTACCCGGTAGTGATGTTTATAGCTTAGGCGCGACTTTATTCTTTTTACTGGTTGGACGTCCACCGATCAGCGGCGAAACCATTATTGATTTAATTGTACGCGTCGCGACCGAACCAGTTTCTTTTCCTGCAAACATACCCGCCGATTGTCGAAAATTATTGGATCTGATGTTAGCAAAACGCCCATCTGATCGCCTCTATGATGGCGATGCTGTCGTTGAAGCACTGCGTGCTATTTCTGAAGGTCGCATGCCTCACCTCCATCCGGAAGGATTTAATGATGGCGGAACGACAAACATTGGTGATCTAGACGATGATTTTGAAGACGCTGAAACGGAAGGCGAATTACCAAGTCGATCTCTGCCAACTGATGTCGAAGGTGCGCAAACGAGAAAACCTCGCGCCCGTCGTCGGCGTCGGTAATAATATTTTTAATTTAAGCATTGACTATATCGTCAATGTAATTGGGCCATTAACGAATTTATGTCTGGCGCACTGACCGCACAAACACCAGCTGGCAATAAACGCTCGTCGTCACGATGAGCTTGAACAAGATCTCCGCTCCAGGCGACTTTTAGACCCGCGGCTTGGAGAACATTTGCAACCGCAGTACGTTGAACACCTGGGGCGTGGGCACACAATACAACCACACCATTTTCACTAACGACCCCAGCTAAAGCATCGGCTAGGGCCTGTAATTGTTCGTCGATTTTCCACATTTGGTCTTTAGTTTTTCCGTGACCCCAGGCTGGGGGATCAGCGCAGATGACGTCGTAGCGGAAGCCTTTTCGCTGCGAATGTTCGAGAAATGCCATACAATCTTCATGGACCCAGCGTACAGACCCGCTACCCAAATCACTTTTATCGGCGGATGATTTTCCCCAACTGAGTACACCTTTGGCGCTATCGACATGAAACACTTCAGCACCTGCCGCAGCCATCGCTAAGGAAGCTGCTCCAGTGTAACCAAATAAATTAAGACCTTTACATGGACCACGCGCAGCAACCGCAGCATGTAATAAACGCCATACTGGTTCTTGTTCGGGGAAAATACCGATATGTCCAAAACTAGTAAAACGCAGCACCAAACGCAATTCACGATTGCCTATCCGATACAGCAAAGCTATTTCCCCTGGATCACGTTGTTGCCAGATCCAATTACCGCCGCCATCAGTGCGGCGTTCTACGCGACCCACAACCCGCTGCCATTGTTCGGGTTTTAATGCAGGTCGCCACAACGGTGCTGGCGACGCACGATCGACTAACATACCCGCGATGTCTTCTAATTTACGCCCATCACCACTGTCAATTAACGCGTACCCAGGAAATGGTAAAGCAATAAGATCGTTCATACGGATGCCAGCAATGTACGTTGGAATAAGGACACCATCAAAGCATAACACTGAGCCGCTAACTGCGGATTATAGCGCGGTCCTTCATCACGCATAAAAGCGTGTGCGGCATTATATTCATGCCATTCAAACGTGCGTTCGGCAGCACTTAATCGTTCATATATTAACGCTCGACCAACCTGGGGAATATGTGGGTCTTGTCGACCAAAAACCATCAGCAATTCGCCAGTTATTTCAGCACAGCGCGCCAACGAATTGTCAGCCTGACCAAAACCCAAACTACATTTGTGGATATCAGTCGGATAGAGGCAGGCAGCGGCACGCACTTGTGGCAACAATCCCGCACGAAAAGCCAAATGACCACCGAGGCACATACCTACCGCACCAATATTCCCCGTGCAAAATTCTGCCTGCTGCAAATACGCGACACACGCCTTTGCATCATCATCAAAGCCTTGAACCGTTTTAGTAATTTTAAGTTGGTTACCACGAGCCGTCCCTGCCTCCGAATAGGTCAGCACGGTTCCAGGGGCTTCGTATTCATGATAAACTTCAGGCACCATAACCATAAAACCATGACCGGCCAATATGGCAGCGGCACGACGAATAGGTCCGGTAACTTGATAGATTTCTGAAAAGAAAATAATTCCAGGAAATCGTCCAGGCGCTGCTGGACGAAAGATATGCGCTCGCATCACGCCGCTTGGAGTAGAAAGATCTACCGTCTCATTGTCGCGAATGATCATATCGCTGTTTCCATTAAATCTTTGCCACAAACCATTGGCACCATCGCTTTTGCCTCCCCAACTTCAAGGCCTGAAAAAGACCGTCATCGACCTTTTTATTTTCGCCCACCAAAAATTTTACCAAACCAATTCACGCCAGTTGCTGAGAGTTCATGCAATGATTCTAATTCCACTGATGACAAGGCATCCTGGAATTCCCGTGGGGTTTGGTAGCGATCTTGCGGGCGTTTACGCGTGGCTTTTTTGATCACCTGCGTCATCGCATCTGACAAATTAGGCACAAATGTACGCGGATCTGGTGGTTCATTATGCAAGACGTTTGCAATGGTGCTTTCTAAATCTTCATCCTGCAACGGCTGCTTACAGGTCAACGCGACATAAAGCGTCAAACCCATGGAATAAATATCACTGCGAATATCTAATTCACCATGACCCATTAATTGTTCCGGCGACATGTAAGCAGGGGTCCCCATGCGCTCCAAGTCCAAGTCTTTAGTTGAAGAGCGTTGACGCGCCAAGCCCAAGTCGCCTAAGCGTGGCGTATAGTCATGGTCTAATAAAACATTACCCGGTTTAATATCGAGATGCACTAAATGCTTAATGTTAATGTAATGCAATGCGGACAATAAGGCCGTAAACATGTGGATCGCACGCGGTTCGCTCAGTGGACCTTCGCGTTTTAATTGGCCGGTCAAATCCCCATGATCCATATAACGAAGCGCCATATAGAGATGGCCATTTTCTAATGCTGCATCATACACATTCACTAAATTAGGATGTTCCAGCGAAGCCGAAATTCGCGCTTCGCGCATAAAACGTTCAGCGAAAGTTTTATTCCCAGCTAAACTTGGTTTCATTAATTTAATTGCGACACGGCGATCAAGCGTGTGGTGTTCCGCTTTTAACACGATTCCCATGCCACCTTCGCCCAACTCGCGGCCTTCCTT
>SYDV01000090.1 GCA_005801395.1 Planctomycetia bacterium
CCAGGGTATGAATTTATAAAACTACTAGGTAGTTAACAGCACTATTTTTTACCAGGGAAAGATGTGGGTAATGAGTAGGGCTCGGCGTTGGGCCATTGTGGAGTTTGTCTAGCTGAAGTCACCAGAGGTGGATAGCGCTAGTTGCCAATTTAGGCGAGGGTTCAATATTTGACTGTTCTGACGTGATAATGTGACTGTCTTTTATTTTGCTTACTTCATAGTATCCCAAACGGTTCCCCAGCCAGCAACGGACTTGTGCCATCATTGTGAAGTTGGTGTTGCCCGAAACCCTATTGGTTTAGGTCATAACAATCTTAGGCTGCGGCTATGAACTCCTTGTTGGTGATTCGTGCGCTCGCTCCGTCGTGGGATAATGATGACACCAAAAATGCGTGTCTGACAATTGAGCAGGAGCTCGCTCAAGCTCCTGCCGATGCGGTTATTTATCGCGGTCGTAATACCCTAACTCGTTTATCTATTGCTGGACACGAGGTGGTGGTGAAAGCCTTCCCTGCACCGCGCACGCTTTTGAAGCGAATTCAACGCTGGGGTCGCGCGAGCAAAGCGATGCGTTCTTATGCGCATGCTGAGCGCATGTTGCAATTAGGAATAAGTACACCAGAACCCTTTGCCGTGATTGAAGCAAACGATGGCCGTGCGTGGTATTTGTGTCGCTTTGCTGCCCATTATATCACCGCCGGTCGCGCTGATGCGAGTGATGAAATGATTTCCGCTTTAGGGCAATTTCTTGGCCGGATGCATGCGTGTGGAGCTTTTCATTACGACGCCACGCCGGGAAATTTTCTTTTGCGTACCGATGATGTGAATGCGCCTATTTTAGTCGTCGATTGTAACCGTATGCGCTTCGGTTGGGTTTCGGCCTGGGCTGGCACGCGCAGCTTAATGCAATTACGCAATGGTGATGAACGGTTGCTGCGCAGTTATTGTGTTGCACGCGGCTGGTCGGGCGGCTTGATCAGAAAATTATATTATGTGCGTTGGGCTTGGCATCATGTTGCTTGGGCTTGTAAAAATGCCACTCGTCCTCTGCGGAGGAAATGTGGGATCTAAGCGGATATTTTTTGCTCAAAAGTGGGGGCCATCAGAACAACCGAATACACTGACCGTCGATAAACGAGCACTACGTTGGGCAAGCGCCCCTGAATATTTTGCTAGTGCCATGATGATGTTGCTCGCTACACCGGTTATTGCTGCAGGTTTGTTATCTAGTCGACCACGAAAACTTCAGTCAACATGGTCGCCGCAACAATTTCTCGGTATGTCTATCTCGCCATGTCCAATTTTTGGCGCAGAATTACCAGCGATTGTTGCTGATCTTGGTGCGCGACGGTTAATGCTGCGTGTCCCGGTCTGGGGTCGTGATCAATTTATTGAATATCGACGGTTTGCCGACCGTTTTCCCGATTGCGATATGGTTGTTTCAGTGGTGCAAGATCGGGGTTCGGTCTGTTATCCTGAACAATGGCGTGCTGATTTACGTGCCATTTTCAGCGCTTTTGCTGGGCGAGTCACGCATTTTCAACTGCCGATGGTGTCGAATCGTACGAAATGGGGCTGTACCCACATGGGTGATGCTCACGATTTATTGGAAATTGCACATGCATTGCGGCAAGAGTTTCCGTGGCTGCGACTGATTGGTCCAGGCGTGATTGATTTTGAGCCAGTTCCTTTTTTTCGCGGATTAATCAATGCCCGTCGCTATCAACTCGATGTTATTGGTTCTTTGCTGTACGTCGATCGACGTGGCGGACCTGGACAAAAACAATATAATGTTTTTGACCTCGCCACCAAGTTACGTTTTTGGCGAGCAATTGCTGACGCGAGCCCACGTTGTCGAAATCGTCGTCGAACACCGCTGTGGATCACTGAATTTAATTGGCCACTGAAAAACACCGATCATTGGAGCCCAACGTCGGGTGAGGAGCAAATCGATGAAGAAACTGCCGCCACGTACTTGCGTGATTACTGCAAAATTGCCTACCAGACCGGCTTAGTAGAGCGAATATATTGGTGGCAATTGATCCATCCAGGCTACGGACTAATCGACAGTCGCGGAGGAATCCTGCGCAAACGTCCAACCTATTTCGTGGCCCAGAAAATATTACATGGCGCAGAATCGCTGAGTGCGGTTAAGACCGGGATGAAATAAAATGATCGAAATCAAGAGCATGAGGCTGATATCGTCAATGGGCGATACGTTCTAATAAGGTTAATATCGCGGTATGTAATTCGATCAGTGGCTGATTCGTCGCAGAGCGAATCCCATGCAACTGTCCTTTTGCGGCTGAATGCGAATAAGTATCAATTGGTGGCGGCGGGCTGGTTGGATCGGCATAAAATTCGGCGCAGATATTTGCGTTGGCGGAGAGGTGACCGCGACAGGCGAGTGGTCGTGTGGTGTGAATAGAACAGTCGTTTTCTTCTGATAGAAAGGCGCAGGCCATGCCGTGGTGCAGTACGGCCAAATCACCACCCATGGTGGCACGTTGTTGCAAGCGTTGACGTAA
Source organism: Planctomycetia bacterium (assembly GCA_005801395.1). The sequence continues at coordinate 2,529 of SYDV01000090.1, forward strand.
TAATGCGGATAATTGAATTAACCAAGCATTAGGCCATTGAGTACGTATATGAGCGACAATGGCAGCGGCTTCTATACCTGTCACATAAACCGGTTGATGGCAACACCAACCGCATCCACGGCGACAAGCAGCGTTGTTGGCCATGGGGCTATCGCTCATGGTTTGGACCAAGGCCGAATCTAATTGCTTATAAATATCCGTCGCGGGTGCTGAGGTCGCCAACAGCGAGGTCACTAAATCATGGGCACGTTCGCGTTCGCGCACATAAAGATCATCTGATGGAATCGCAGCCATGCCCCTATGTCAGGGGGACTTGCCATGAGCGCAAGCCCGCGAATTAGCGCTTGGCTTGGTTTTCAACTGGTTTGGCTCTTTGCTCAAACCACTCCATCCATTTCGCGATCGCAGGAGCGCGATCTTTTTTGGCCATAGTCGGATCGTAGCCCAGGCCATCTTTCACCGCAGCGTGCAAGGGGGCAAAGGCGACCTCGCGTAAGGGTTTAAGGTCATCATCCATGGCCATAACTAAAGCTTGGAAGACAGGTCCGTCATCCTGGTAATTACCCAGCAGCGGAAAAGTAGCTGCAGCGGCTAATACGGTTATAGCGGCCCCGCGATCAGTGGTTTCACCCTTGGGTTTTAAGGCGATTTTACCTAGTGCCATTTGCGTTTCGGGGTAGCGCCAATTTGCGTACATGCCGAGCGCTTTGATTGCAGCATGGCGAAGCTCCGCGTTTTTATCATCCGTGAGTTTAATTAAATTTGTGATGGTTTCATCGCCAGCGAAAACCCCCTTAGTGCAGGCAAAGGCGGCGTTTTGTCGGACAGAGATAGACTCAGATTTAAAGGCTTGTGCTAAAACCACGCCAGCATGTGGGCCACCGATGCGTAATAATTCTTCCCAGGTGGTTGGCTTTTTTAACAGGGCATCAGCCTTTTTCTTATCGCTCAATTGTTTTAGGAAGGCGATTTCTTCAGGTTGCAGGGGGAGTTGTTTATGGCGCAGGGAATCAATCCAGCGGCAAATGTCTTCACGAATGGACTTGTTGGAAAAAATATCCACGTGTCCACCACCAGCGATCTCGCGATAGACGTAACGATATTTATTTTGTTGTAATGATTGCCGCAAGTTTCGCGAACCACTGACATTCACGTCGGGATCCGCATCGCCATGAACTAAATAATATTCAGTTTGGGTTTCGGCAGCATTTGGCACGTTAGGAGCAGTCGGGATATAACCGCAATAACGCACAATGCCGGCGATGGTGTCTTGATGTTTTCCGCCAAAGGTGGACACCATCCAGCCGCCATTCGACATACCCCAAATAAAGACACGGCGAGGATCAATGGGATAAACGGACTTTAGCCAGTCAATCGTTTGTAAGACGAGGCGTTCATCATCGTTGGCCCAACCGGCGCCTTTCGATTTTAGGCTGATGACTAGGTAGTTATTTCCTAATCCAGCGGCTTTCATGGAGTCCGCGACGGCGGGCCCTAAATGAGTTTCGTTCCCGTTTTGACCGTGGAAGCACAGGACCAATCCCAAATGCGGCACAGTCGGCAGTGTTTCAGGGGTGACCATTAGGAATTTCATAATGAATTCCTTGGTCTGTGGATGTTTCAATTCGTCAGTATATTTTCCTAACTTCGCTGGTTTTGGGAACGTGCTCCAATCAATCGGAGGCTCAATAATACCACCTAAGGCGTTTAATTGGTTCACCGTATTAGCGCCGTAGACCATGGGCATTAAACAGCACAGCATCAGTAATAAAATGAAACGCATGGAAATTCCTTGCATTTGAATTGAAACGGAAATTCAGGGTTTAGTTGGCGGCGGATTAAATAATTCAATATACCAACGTCGCCAGGCAATCACGGCATTGCGACGACCTTGCGAAGGAAGATCAGAGAGATAACCAAACGTATCACTGTTTCGGCTGAGCAAGATTGCAATGGCAGCTTCTCGTAGTCGCTCTTCCTTATCGTCCAATAAATGTATCAGAAGCTCATATGTGGGCTGATTGCTGACGTTTGGCCAACAACGCATCGCAAAACTATTGGACAGGACACTGGTGGCAATTAAACGTTCATCAAGTGCGCCAGAGTCATTGCCAGCAAAGCGGCAGAGTGAAATGAGCGCTTCTTGATCATTCCAATCCGCGAGGCGCCCGAGCGTATTGATGGTTGCGATGCGTACGTTTGCTTCTTTGTCATCGAGTCCATCTGCCAGCAAGGCGCTTGCGCCAGGCATGCAACTGGTGTCGGCAAATAAGGCAGTAGCCCGCGCTCGAACGTCGGGATTTTTTGAACGCAAGGCGCGCGCAAGAATCTTTTCAGCTGGCAAACCACCGATGCGAATTAGCGTTTGCGCACCTGCTTCCGTTAGCAGTAAAGCTTCGGCTTGATCGGTTTTATTATAAGCGGCAAGAATTTTGCGATCGGCTTCTGATAATGGCATCGTCTTGTGGCGTAATCGCGTCATCCAAGACGCGGAATCTGCGCGTGTTTCTTTATCACTAAAGACTTCATGACCGACACCCGGATATTCACGATAGACATAGCGGTAACCATTTGAACGCAGAGCGTCAATTACCGCTCGCGCATTTTTAACAGGAACACTTTCGTCGGCGGTGCCGTGAATGACGTAATATTCAAAGCCATTTTCGTTGGCATTGATTGGACGTTTGGCGGGCATTTCAAAACCATTGCCACCACAAACGGTGACCACTCCGGCAATTAATTCAGGATGGCGCGACCCGAAATAATTTACCAACCAACCGCCATTTGACGTACCTTGGATAATGATCCGCCGTGGATCGATGGGATAGGTACGTAATGCCCAATTAATGAAGGAAATAATATTCGCTTCGTCATTGGCGATCCAATTATCACCCGATGATTTCAAGGCCGCAACCACCATGTCTGGTTGGCGACCAGATTGCGCAAGGGCATTTAACAGCGGATCGGCTAAATACTTTTCATTGCCGCCAGCGCCATGGAAAGCGAGCAGCAAGCCTAATTGCGGATGATTGGGTAATGTCGTTGGCGCGCGCAAGGAATAGCGCATGACCAGCTCACCGGCTTCATCCTTTAATTCGCCATCAACACGGTCAAATCCACTTACCGCAGCGGCAATTGGTGGCGTTGCGCGCGCGCTAAGGGGCTGGCTCGGAGGGGCCATCATAGGCTTCGGCTTTGTCGCCAGTAGTTCTGGCGCTTTTCCTGTCGCTTTATTCGCCGGACGGGCTGTGACAATTGGCAATGGGACGTCTTTAGTAAAAGCAGGTTGTGGAAAAATGGGATTTTCTGCGACCGGAAGCGTAGTGGTATTTGGTGAGGTGCCGGGAGGAATAGCCGTTGGCGTAATTGCGACACTGGGCGCGCTGACCGATTCGCTTCGCGATTCTATGACACTCAATAAAAGAATGCCAATAACCAGTAATGCGGCAACTGCCGCTGATATTGGGATCCACGGAAAACGGGTTAAACGTGTGCGGGGACGTTGGGAATTGCGCGCGTTTGCACGTGGGGGGTGTAACGTAATCACTCGGGTAGTGCCGTAAAAATCGTGGAGGTCGCATTCCCGTTCGGCGGCGCGATATAATTTAGCTACTAAGGAAGGATCCGCTTCAATTAAATCAACAAGCTCAGCACGATCTTCAGCACTGGCGGTGCCACTCACCCAGCGATCAATAAGGCGGTCACTCATGGGATGTCTGTCCCAATTTTTTACTGACACAGTCTTCTAATACACGGCGCGCACGGCTGATGGCCATATCCACGGCATTGGTTTTCATACGGAAACGATCAGCAATGTCTTTCGACGCTAATTCTTCTTGGTATTTTAGCGTCAACATCGCACGTACGCGTTCAGTTAATTCATCCATGCAGGACCTGAGTGCCGCCAAGCGCGAAGGCTGCCAATCAGGATCAATAAATCGCTGTTCGGCCTCGCTGGCGACAGCATCTAAATGCTCAACAATTTTATCACCGAGAGGCAGCATTTGCCTTTTCGAGGTGCGGTAGTGACGAAATAGCAGGTGGCGAGCAATGCCGCGCAACCAAGCGCCAAACGGTTTATCTGGATCGTAATTATGCTGACTGGTCAGCGCCTGCTGAAAGACTTCTTGCACTAAATCGTCAGCGACGGTGCGGTCGCCAGTGGCAGCAAGAAAAAATGCGGTCAGCCAACGTTGATTTTGTTCAATCAGCGCGCGTGCCCAGGGATCTTGTGGTTGGTTTTCGCTCATGGCTTGCAGTGATTTGTCGCATTTGGCACCGACCTGACAACCGACCAGCATTACCTTAGGTGACGGTGGGTGAAGAGGCCGTCATTTTCATCGTTGACCCAGCCGAAGCGGGGCGCGAGCGTGCAGGGGTGCAAACGGCTACACTATCTACTGCGGCGAAGGCGTTATCGATCCAACTGCGTCAGGTTACTGCCCCGCCGCCGGTGACCCATATCTACGATCCGCTGACCTATGCGTGGGAAATGCACGACTTGTACGCGATCCGTTATGGAACCGGAAAGAAAAAAGTCCTATTTTTAGGTATGAATCCAGGCCCTTTTGGGATGGCGCAAACCGGGATTCCCTTCGGTGAAGTTGCGTCGGTTCGCGATTGGTTAAAGCTAGAAGCGATGGTGCGTAAACCAGCAAATGAGCACCCAAAACGCCCGATAACCGGCCTAAAATGCACGCGCAGCGAAGTCAGCGGTCGTCGGATGTGGGGCTTGTTTGCCCAGCGCTTTGGCACGCCAGAGAAGTTTTTTCGCGATCACTTCGTCGTGAACTGGTGCCCGTTAGCCTTTATGGAAGAAAGCGGGCGCAATTTTACCCCCGATCACTTGCCGAAAGACGTA
>SYDV01000091.1 GCA_005801395.1 Planctomycetia bacterium
CGACGGCGATGACCACGTCGGCACCCAGGCTTTGCGCCAATCGCACCGGAAAATTGTCAACGACACCACCATCCATCAACTGCTTGCCATCCATCGCAACCGGGGCGAACACCCCAGGCAGCGACATGCTGGCGCGAATGGCGGTGGCCAGATCACCGTGGGTTGGAGCAAAAGCCGCACCCGTTTTGATATCCGTCGCCACACAGCGAAACGGAATCGGCAGGTCATCGAAGCGTTTGATCGGCACTATCGGCAGCAGCAAGTGCTCCAGGAAGGCTTCCGCGTTCAGACCCAGGATAAAGCCCGGCGCCATGGCCACGCCGCCATTTTTCCAGCCAACTTCAAGATCGACCTGGAAAACCCGGTCGTCCTGCCGTCGACGATACCAGAGTTGATCACGAGAGGGTTTGTCACTGAACAAACTACTCCAATCTGATTCGGCGAGTACTCTCTCGACTCCGGCGGCGTCATATCCTGCGGCGTACAGCCCACCCATGATTGAGCCCATGCTGGTGCCGACCACCAAATCAATGGGAATACGCAGTTCTTCCAGCCGTTTGATCACGCCGGCATGAGCCGCACCACGCGCGCCTCCGCCGCTGAGCACCAACGCAATCTTCGGCCGCGGTTCAGCCGCTATAAGCACCTGTCCAATGCCGTTGATCAACAGCAAACACGCCACCATCGGCAGGAAAATCACACCAGTTCGCGACCAAGGCATAGACATGATCGACCTCAATACGGCCTGGAGTAAAAATTAAAGACAGCCAACCATTGGTCACCATTCATCTTCCCAACCCTCCGTCTCGCAGACGATAATCTGCTGGTTTTATCTTTGTGCAATTGCCGCATGGGCGAGGCGACTTTCGACTTTGGCGTCTAAAGTAGCGACCATCGTCGCGATGAACATCAAGGCGGGTGCTGGAATTAATGCCCAGTTCTATGCAATTAAGTAGCAGAAGGCACAGAAGATGCAGGAAAGGCAACGTCTATGAACAAGATTAACAAAAAGAGACGTTTTTTCACAGGGAAAAACACCGCTGGGAGAAACGGATCGACCGTATACCTAACGATGATTTATTCTTCTTTGACTCGTTTTAGTTGGTCGATTTTTCATAGTCGATCAATGAGCACCCGAATCAAGCCAAGCAACAGACCGTGATTTTATATCAATTCCGGGTCATAATTGCCGTAATCAAAAGAAGATTAACATGGAGGACCGGAGCACCGGAGACAAAAAACACAGAAATGAGTGAAAGACTCAAAAAAAAAGAGCTTTCCAACTGGTCTCTCTTTCTCCTCCGGGGCTCCGGTCCTCCATGTTAATGGATTATTCCGGCTGAGATGACTCGGAATTGATATTAACTTTAATTTAACGAAGGTCGATGCGTTCGCCGATTGATTCGGGCTGGCTCGATAAACAGCGTTTTACGATTTCGCAATTAGCGTAATTTCCTCGCGTTGCCACAACGGCATATAAATCAATTAAGTAACCACCAAAAAAATCTACGTAAATTCACTACCTAAATTTTTTACGCGATTTCACCATCGGTGTATCCGGAGCCTTCCCCATTCCCATGGTTTATTTCTGACCTCTCGGACGCACGTCCTTGGTAATGTCGCCATGCAACTCCTTCATGCGTGCCGTTAATGATGTTACCTTTTCAGGCATTTTTTTGGCAAGATTATTGTTTTCACCAATATCCTCTTTCAGGTTGTAGAGTTCAATCGGCTCTTCTCCATTTTTACCTTTAGCCACTCGGAGTTTATAATCTCCCTGCCGCAGGCCTTCGAGAACACCTTGCGATGAATAATAAACAAATTCCTGTCTCGGTGATGCTTCGGCACCGAGCATCAATTTACTGGCATTAAATCCATCAATCGGCCCCCTGGTTTTTAGTTCTACACCTGCGAGTGCCGCAATGCTTGGCAATATGTCGATGGTACTCATTATCTGATCACTGGTCGTGCCAGCGGGAATTCCTGGGCCTTTCATAACGCAGGGAACACGTTGACCGCCATCATAAGTCGTGCCTTTTCCTTCGCGTAACGGCAAGGCGCTTCCGCCGTGATTTTTAAATTGCAGCCATGGTCCATTATCAGTCGTATAGATTATATACGTATTACGATCGATCTTCAGTTCTTTAATCGTCTTCAGCAGGCGACCAACCTCGGCGTCTATATGCTCAATCACATTGGTGTACGCATTTTGTGGGTTTGGGTCGTAAACATCTTCCGGCACGTACAAAGGAATATGAGGCATGCTGTGTGGCAGATATAAAAAGAATGGTTTATTTTTGTTTGCAGTAACAAAGGTAATCGCTTGATCCGTGTAGCGGCGCGTAATTTGTCGTTGATTAACAGGCAGGTCCGTTATTTCTTCATTGATCATCAGTGGTGTATTCCAACTTAAATCTGACTGCTGATTTTTCCATATTTCATCACTGCTCATCTTCGGTTTATTTTTGTTGTCCGGGTAACTCATATCATTTGAGTATGGAATTCCGAAGTAGCTATCAAAGCCCTGACTGGTTGGCAAAAAAGCTTTTTCGTGCCCAAGGTGCCACTTACCGACACAGGCAGTCGCATAGCCAGCGCCTTTTAATAAGTCGGCGATGGTTACTTCATCAGTATGCATGCCATGTTTATCAGCAGGGAAGATGACATGTTTTGCTATGCCAATACGAATTGGATAACAACCGGTCAGCAATGCCGCTCGTGATGGCGAACAGACCGGACTGGCAACGTAAAAGGAGGTGAACTTTCGGCCTTCCGCAGCGATGCTGTCGATGTTGGGCGTCTTAATTTTCTTCGACCCAAAACAACTCAGATCATTGTAACCTTGATCGTCGGTGAAAATAATAATGAAATTTGGCTTTTCGGCAGCCAAGACCAGTGACGCGGTAAAGCAATAACTCAAAAGAAAAAATGTGGCAGCATATCTAATCATAGTGCGGTTTCCTAGTTGGTCGTGAAACGGTCGATGTCCCATTACCAAAACAGCTGCGGTTTGTACGGAGATGTCTGATGGTAAGTCCTATGAATCATCCTCATTAACCAATGCTTAGTATTGCATTTAGATTTTCCTAGTTGTGAGCGTGTGGGAATATCCGAATGAGCACCAAGTTGCGAATCTCATTCGTGCAAGTCACTTATTTGACCATGAGAAGATCCTGGCGAAAATCCTCGTACGAGATGGCGCAAACAGGCAACATAACCACCTCCGTTAGCCGCGAAACGTATCCAATTCTTCTCCATGTTTTCCCATTTCATCGCTAGCATTGGCATGGCGAAGTGCGGCGTCAGCGATGTCACCTTTATGAGTGCGTACCCACAAATCGTACAGAGCACGTTGACGTTCCTGAGGTAAGTCGCCTGGCGCATCGTCGGTTAATGCCTGTCCGCGTAAACACCATAACGTTGAGGCCACGGACACCGATAAGTTTAGACTTTGAGGGAAACCAATCATGGGAATTAAAAAATGACCGTCGGCCAACGTCGATGCCTCACGCGTGACACCGCTGCCTTCATTGCCAAACACAATCGCCAACGGACGTTCTTGTAACATGGGCTGTAATAACGTGGGGCTACTCAACGCTTCAGCGGAGAGGTCCGTTACCATTATGCGATAACCTTCTTTGCGTAAGGCGGAATAAGCTTCGGTAATTTCAGGGAACACCTGCACGTCCACGTACAGATGACTGCCCTGAGATATTTTTCGATTCACTTTAAAGGCATTGCGTCCCGTCGTCACCACTACGCGCTGAAGACCAAACGCATCGCACGTCCGCACAATGGCTGTCGCATTATGCGGATCGTAACAATCTTCGACTACGACAATTAATCGGTCGGTGCGACGAGCCAATACTTGACGATATTTCCGCGCTCGTGCGGCGGTAATAAGCGCGTCTAACGGATGCGTTGCAACCGGACTGATTAAATCACTTTTTCCAATAATCGGGTGTTCAGGTCCACGCATGCGCGCTATGCTCCAAAAAATAATCGGAAACTACGACTAATGGCAAAGTATACGTCCCTTGCTATCGATGGTCACGGGAATTCGCGTCAGTGAATCACCCGAACACGGACCATCCGTGCAGTAACCCGTATCTGCGGCAAATAACGCGCCGTGCATATTGCAGATCAATTGGTCATCGCCGTGTTTGCAATGACCATCGCCATAATCCAAGCCTATTCCAATATGCGGACAAGAATTTTTATACGCATGCACGAGCTCACCCAACTTAATCAGAATAACCTCGTAGCCAGCAGGATGCTTAACCACGATCTGATCAAAGTCGGTATTACCAAACAAAATCACGGACATGGGCGGCACCATCTAAACGCCCAAACCATGGGCAAGAGGCGGGTGGAAGAGATGAGACGGGACCCGCCCTAGTATTGCCGTTTCACTCCTTAGCATCCTCCCGCCATGACTGCAATTTGGGCGTTATCTGACCTTCATCTCTCCACCACCGGGGCAAAACCGATGGATGTGTTTGGCGATCATTGGGGCAATCACGCTGGTCGTATGGCAGAGAATTGGGATCGGTTAGTGGCAGACGATGACATCGTGTTGACGCCCGGTGATTTTAGCTGGGCGGCAAAACCGGTTGAGGTCGCTGGCGACTTCGCCTGGTTAGCCGCACGTCCTGGACACAAAGTCATGGTTAAAGGCAATCATGATTATTGGTGGACGGGTACGCATAAGCGCATGGCCGAATTATTACCACCACGCACCTACGCCATGAAAAAAAACGCGGTGTCAATTGCTGGTGTCGGATTTTTTGGCGTACGCGGTGGCGATTTTGCAGCGCTCACTCGTTACGGCGACACGCGCACTCCCGAAGATATTGAAACTTGGCTAATGCGCGAAGAGCATGAATTAAAATTATCAATCGCCGCACTTGACCAACTCGATGCCCAAGCAGGTCGCGCTCACGGACTGCGTGTATGCCTGTTCCATTACCCGCCCATTGCCCCTGGTCGCACCGCGAGTCGCTTCACGCCGCTCATTGAAGCTGCCGGGGCAACACACTGCGTTTACGGTCATTTACATGGTCAAGAATTGGGACCAGCCAAAGTAGAAGGCACGTTTAATAACGTCACCTATCAATGCACCAGTTGTGATCAGGTTGATTTCGCACCAACCCTGATTTGCCACGTATAAAACTTGGCCCCAGTATGGGTCAACAAATACGGTGTCTGACCGTAGAGATGATGAGGCGTTTCAATTTTACCCCTTTCAGGTAACGACACATGGCACAGGTTTTATTCTCCACCGTCATTGTTGGTTGTTTAACTGCGCTGTTTGCTGCCCACGCATCCGCCGTTGATGCCCCCGAAATTAAATTATGGCCGGGCGCTGTTCCAGGGGACGAACAATTCCAAGCGCCCGCACCAAAAGCAGAAACTAATTCGGCTGTACCCAGCGACACGTTACGCCTAGCGCTTGTTACGGAGCCAACGCTGACGCTGTATCGTGCGCCAGCGGACAAAGCGAATGGCACCACCGTCCTGATCTGCCCAGGTGGTGGATATAATATTCTCGCTTGGGATAAAGAAGGTGTCGAAATTGCATCGTGGCTCAACACGCTGGGCGTGACGGCAGCCGTGCTCAAATACCGCGTGCCGCGTCGCAACAAAGACACCCCGCATGCCGCGCCCTTACAAGACGCGCAACGCGGACTGCGTTTGCTGCGGCAAAATGCTGAAGCATGGGGCATTAATCCTAAGGCGATCGGCATCCTTGGATTTTCCGCCGGTGGTCATCTGAGCGTTATGGCCGGAGTTTCCTGGGGAGAGACGACCTATCCCAAACAAGATGTCGCCGATGACTTGAGTTGTCGCCCTGATTTTCTTATTCCTATTTATCCCGCGTATTTAGGCGATGAAAAACAAGCCGGTCCACTCAGTCCATTAGTCCGTGTCACCAAAGAAACCCCACCCGTATTTATTGCCGTCACTCATGATGACGCGCTGCGTGGGGTCAATGCCGCGTTATATTATATTGAGTTAAAGAAGTCCGGCGTCCTGGCAGAATTGCATATCTACACCAAAGGCGGCCACGGTTACGGAATGCGCCCTACGGCTAATCCCGTCCATACTTGGCCACATCGTTGTGAAGAATGGCTGCGCGCGCTAAAATTTATACCTGAAAAATAGGGTCTACTATCGACAAAAAAGTGAAACGAAAAAGCCGCGCATAACTAACGGTCATGCGCGGCTTTATTATTTTACTCCGTGGTTATTTCGACTTGGGAGTTGCGGCATTCGGCCGCACATCGCCATCGTCGCCCGTGCGAGCTGGCAGGGCTTTACCTAAATCTTGATCAATCACTTTAAAGTTTTTACGGTCTGTTTTGAAACCAAAGAAACTCGGCGCATACGGATCCACATAGCTCACATCCGATTTCGCAGGAATTTCCAAAGACAAACCCCAATATACGCCGTTGACCACTAAACGACGCAATCCTTCATTTAACAGATCAGTGGCAGCGCCCATGGTGGTCGTGCAAATGCGATTGGTTTTGCCAGCTTCATTGACTCGTTCGCGTAACCACACAATTGGCTGCAGCGGGTCATTCTTCTTGCCTTCAATCGGTTTACTTGCTGGATCTAACGTCTCAGTGACTTGACCACGCATTAATACCGTGGCGTCAGCCGGTGGATTCGCCGTATATACATCACTTTCAACAAAGATGTTTTCAACGCTGCGCAACAAAGGGTGATCTTTATTCAACGCTTCCACGACGCCGCGGCAGCCTTCTTTTTTATGCGCGCCATGATGTGCGACCCACGTTTCACCTAACACCTGTTTACCAAATCCACCAGCCCATTCGTCTTTGGCATTATAAGAATATTTTTTAAACGCACCGTCCTTAATATTAAAACCATGCGTACTAGTACGTAATGCCACCAACGGCACACCACGCTTATAGGCGTTATCAAATCGTGTCATCGCTTCATCGTTCCAGTGACGGAAGCGAATCGACATCAGAATTAAATCAGCTTTATCCAAAGCGGCGGAATTACTTAATGAACCACCAGCTGCAGGTTGAATCGTACCTTCTGCGTCGGCTGAAAATAATACCGTGCAGGTAAAACCATGACGCTGGCTGAGTATCTTTGCCAACATCGGCATGGCTTCTTCACTGCGATATTCTTCGTCACCAGCAATTAAAACCACCTGCTTACCTTTCCCAGGGCCTTCCTTGCCTTCAAAGACTAAATGATCGTGCGCCGAGGCCGAGATCATCAATGACAGCAGAAGTAACGGGAAGAGACATGGTTTAGCGTTCATGGGTGCTCCGATAGCTTTCATCTTGGTAGGTCAGATGGTTCGGACTATTTCCAATTTTTTTGTGGTGCCAAGCTCCTGAATCGCCCGATTTGTTCCCTTTTAAAGAAAGACAAAGCGCGCATTGAGATACATAACCCAGGAACTGAACTCTCGCCCAACGAACCGAGCACCTCCATTCCCGCTGGCTAGGTTCGCACCACTCACTGGTTTATTCTGTTACAGCATCAATTTTTTATTTTTTGTCCCGCCATCAATGAGGGCCCTTTGGTTAAGTCATTTTAAACTCTCGTTCACTCCTCATGATTCTGAACATCTCCACCCTACGTGTTCTTCGACAGAATTAGGCGATTACGTTAAAATCGAAATATGCCTTCAGTCAACAAAACTGATCTCACCAGCGACAAACTTACATGGAGTATTGACCGACCTTCGATGAGTGCTCAAGCGGCACAGGTCGGCTCTGGCAAGCGGCGCGAGAGGAATAACACTCCCACGCGTGACTGATCCCAACTTAAATGCGTTATGGTGTCGTGCATTAGCGGAGGAACTCCGCCGAGCCCAAGTTGGGCATGTGGTTTTGTGTCCCGGCAGTCGAAACAGCCCACTGCTATTCGCGCTCCATGCACAATTTGCAGACGCTTGTCGTACCTTGATTGATGAACGTAGTGCGGGCTTTTTTGCTTTGGGATTAATAAAGGCGAGTGGCAAGCCAGTAGCAATTTGCGTGACCTCCGGCAGTGCCGTTGCTAATTTGGCCCCCGCACTGGTCGAAGCAGATGCTGCGGAATTACCGCTCATTATTATTAGCGCTGATCGTCCGTGGGAATTACAGCACTGCGGTGCACCGCAAACGATGGAACAACGCGGCATATTTTCCTCCTTCGTGCGTTGTGAGTTAATGTTGGGTGAACCCGCCGCCACCACCGCTTCCCTACGCGCATTACGTAGCCAAGTAAGTCGACTCGCGCAAAATCGTTGCGGCCCCGCGCACATCAATGTGCCGCTGCGTGATCCCTTACCACCATTACCGGATGCCACCTGGGAACAGCCAGCAATAGCTAACGATGCGCTACTTGGTCGTCCAAATAGACAGCCATTTACAACCGTCGTTACCGGAAATCACATCGACGAGGTACCGGAAACCCCGTGGTTACATTCCGGTATGCGCGGCCTGATTGTTGTTGGCAACCAAGATCAAAACCGACATCTCGCCACCATACGACAATTGGCCAGCCACACGGGATTTCCCGTCATTGCCGATGCTGCCAGCGGATTACGCACCACCCGCACACCACATGTCATTACCACCGCTGATGCGCTTTTAGCAGGACGTGGAGCCGAGCAATTTGGAGCAGAACCACCCGAATTAATTATTCAGGTCGGGCCACTTCCTATCGCCCGCGCCGTCTATGAATGGCTATCAAAACAAAACTGTCCGTGGATTATTATTGAAACACAACGCCAAGTGGATTCCGGTGCACGCGCCTGGCTCAGCCTACAAGGCAACGTGAAACACGCGCTGACTCGCATCAGTGAACGTTTGGCGCTGGGTGATGCCGGTTGGTGCACACGCTGGTGTGCTGCCGATGAACGTGCGCGCCAATTTTTGCTCCATCATGTTCCCGCAGCCCCTTGGGGTGAAAATGTAGCGGCGCACGTAGCTCTCACCCATCCTGGTTTTGGTTTTGTCCATTTGGCTTCCAGCATGTCAGTGCGGTATGGAAACTTGCACTGCCAACCAACCTCGCAACCGGTCTTTGCTAATCGTGGCGTGAACGGGATTGATGGTACGATCGCTACGTTTCTCGGTGAAATGGATGTCCTGCGAACGCCTGGAATATTACTTATTGGCGACATCGCTCTTTGAGCAAAGCTGCCTCAAGGCTGTAAGACTGCGCGTAGC